>JAITPP010000094.1 GCA_031289385.1 Prevotellaceae bacterium
TGATAGTTTATTTATTTTTTGTTACATAGCGAGCATACTATGCCGAACGTGAATAGCAAAAATGTTAAAAAAACGAAAAAAATACATCATTGTAAAAAAAAGTGTATATTTGTGAAAAATATTTTGTGTTCAAATATGCGATTCTCACAACGTTGTCAAAAATATACCCCCTGTTAAAAAACAAGCTCATATTTATCTGTATATCAATACATTAATTGGTTTTTATAAATTTTAGTCGGACAGTAGTGAAAAAAAACAAAAAGTTTCTTTCATTACAGATTGAATTTTATTGCTAATAACTTATTAAATATTGATTATCAATTAAATATAAATATTTTTAAATTTTTGTCATGTAGTAAAAAATTTTCTGCAAAAAATAGCAAATTGACGGTTATTGTAAGTACCATAGTGGGATAATGTTTGAAAAAAATTGTGAGTAACCCCTCTTGTTAATAACTTTTTTTTAATAGTAGTTTTTATATACTTAACTTTGTTAAATAAATTTTTATTATAATGGACGTAATATTTTCAATATTAACTCTTATCGGTTCTATAGGGCTTTTTCTTTATGGAATGATGAAAATGAGCGACGGGCTTCAAAAGGTTGCAGGCGAAAAAATGCGAAATATTTTAGCCTCAATGACATCCAACCCGCTAAAACGAATACTCACAGGAACTTTAATTACATCTGTAATACAATCATCAAGCGCTACCACAGTTATGATAGTAAGTTTTGTTAATGCAGGATTAATGACATTAACTCAGTCGGTAGGCGTAATTATGGGCGCAAATATAGGAACAACAGCCACAGCATGGATAATTTCGCTACTCGGATTTAAAGCAGATATTGCATCGTTGGCATTGCCGATAATAGCCTTCGGCGTTCCGATGATGATGCTTAAAAGCAAACAAAGAAAAACTATTGGCGAATTATTAATAGGATTTGCTTTGCTGTTTTTAGGTTTATCGTTTATGAAAGAAAATGTTCCCAATCTCGGAAATAATCCTGCAATACTCTCGTTTTTACAAAGTTATACCAACGGAGGAATGTTGTCGGTTTTGCTTTTTGTTCTTGTCGGAACGGTGCTTACGGTGCTTATTCAGTCGTCGAGCGCAACGGTAGCGCTCACTCTGGTAATGTGCGCCAACGGATGGATTACATTTGAACTTGCCGCAGCAATGGTATTAGGCGAAAACATAGGAACAACAATAACAGCAAACATAGCAGCAATGGTGGCAAATGTATCGGCGCGGCGAGCGGCTTTGGCGCATACGGTTTTTAATATATTCGGAGTTACGTGGGTATTGATATTGTATCATCCGTTTTTGAATTTGGTTGCTTCTGTTTCCAATTCGGTAGGAGCAGGCAATCCGTTTGCGGAAAGTACGAATGTGGCAATTTCACTTTCGCTGTTTCACTCGATGTTTAATATAGCCAACACATTTATTCTTGTCTGGTTTACAAAAATTATTGTGAAAATAGTAACAAAACTTATTAGACAAAAAGATACAGGCGAAGAAATTTTTCGACTTCGTTACATTAATACCGGTATGATGTCAACGGCAGCCCTATCGTTGCATCAGGCAAAACAGGAAATAAGCCTTTATGCCAGACGCTGTTCGCGAATGTTTTTGATAGTTCGCGATATGTTTAACGGCGTAGATGCCGATAAATTTGGAGAACAGTTTGCACGTATCGAAAAATATGAAGATTTAAGCGACAGAATAGAAGTTGAAATTGCAAACTATCTTTCAAAAGTTTCGGAAGGCGATCTCAGCGAACTTAATGTTCATCGTGTTCAAGGAATGTATAAAATTATTGATGAAATAGAAAGTATTGCCGATTCGTTTTATAACCTTGCACGAACGCTAAAACGCAAAAACGAAAACAAAGTTGAATTTGACGATACAATGAATAAAGACTTAAACGATATGTTTGATATAGTGCAAAAAGCACTCAACATAATGTCGGAAAATCTCGAAAAAGGATATATACATTTAACAAATATACACAACGCCTACGAATACGAAAAAGGAATAAACGAAAAACGTACACATCTGCGCGACAAGCACATATCAAATCTTGAAGACGGAAAATATTCATACTCGTCGGGAACTGTATATATTGATTTAATTAATGAAGCCGAAAAACTTGGCGATTATATTATAAACGTGTCGGAAGCAATTTTTGAAATAAGCCAAAGAAGTAACGATTAAAATTTGAAAGATTTTATACAGGATTTTTGAATTTATTTTGAATACGAAAAAGATATAAATAAAAAATGTACACAACTATGCAACAAGCGCATATAAGATTTTGAAGATAGAAAATATTTATATTTATCGAGAACTGTACATATTGATTTAATTAATGAAATCGGAAAATTTGGCGGTTATATTATAAACGTGTTGGAAGTAATTTTTGAAATAAGCAAAAAGGTAACGATTGAAATAGAAAGGATTGTGTAAAAAGCTGTTGATTTTTTTTGAAAACAGATTTTAGAAAATACAATATTATATAAGAATATATCCAAAAGAAATATATTATTCATTATAAATTATTTTCCAAAAAAACACTAAAAAATCAAATAGAACGAAAATAATTTGTATCTTTGTAATATGAAAAAAGAACTTGGAAAAATATTAATTGATATTGCAAAATTAATTATCGGTGGTGTTATATTAGCAGGATTAATGAGACAGGATATACCTCCATTATTGTTATTTATGGTTGGTGGTATTGTTGCAATGTTAACCATTTGGGCAGGACTTGTTTTAATTTCATGGGACAAAAAAACTAATAATAAAAAAAGATAGGATTATGGAAATAATTTATTTATTTGCTTTTATTGGAGCAATATCACTCGGAATACTCGTTTATTCATACGTTTGTATGTATAAAGAAAAACGTACTAAAAAAGCGTAAAAACAAATGTTTTGTGAATAATAAAAACCGACTTCTGCAAGTCGGTTTTTTTGTATTAAAAAATATTCGTACCTTTGTTTCTGCAAAAGCCCTAAAAAAATGTATTTTTTACATTTTGTTTGCTATTCGCTTACTTTAACAGGGTTTTTAAAATGAAAATCAACAATATAAATCATGTAATTTATACATTTGCACAAAATTTGAAAATGCAGATTTTAAAACATATAATATACATTTTTGCAACATTGGTATTTATAAGTTGTACCGATTTCGACAATGTTAAAATAAATATCAACAGAGATGATGTTAAAATAAACTCGGTTAAAGGCTCTCGTTTTAAGCTGAATATACCTGTTGAAATTGATAATCCTACAACAAAAAAACTTGTTCTTAAAAAAATAAATATTGATATTCGCAAAAACGGATATAACTTTGCAAAAATAGAATTAAACGAAAGGCTTGAAATTCCGCCAAAATCAAACGACAGATACACAGTGATATTAAACGGCAAAATTGTGGATATGTTTAGCGTAATATTTTCGGGATTCAGCTTTAAAAATACACAAACCGAAATTTATACATTAAACGGATTTGTGAAAGCAGGAACAAAAATATTCAGCAAAAAAATAAAATTAAAAAATGCTGATTTTGAAGCATTAATAAACAAATTTAAAAAATAATAAACAAATAAATAATTTATTGTATATGAAAAATAAATTACTGACATTAATAATATTCGGACTGTTTACGGCAATTTCGGCACAATCGCAAACATCCGACAATGATTCTATATTTGTAAAATTAGATTCAACATTTGTGAATATAACGGATGAATTGGAAACATCGGCACAAGGCAAAATAACAATAACACAAAGCAAAGATATCGACAATGCTTTGGCTTTACACAGCCTCGAAAATCTGAAAAACCAAAAAATCATCGGCTACCGCGTATGTATTTTTCGCGACAGTCAGCAAAATTCACGAGCCGTAGCCTTGCAAACAAAACAAAATTTCAAATCGGCTTACCCCGACATTCCATCATATTGGGAATATAAAAGTCCTTATTTTTACGTATATGTAGGCGATTTCAGAACTAAAGAACAAGCCGAAAAATTCAAACGCGAAGTAAGTTCGATGTATCCCAAATCGTGGTTAGTGAATGATATAAAAATAAATTTACCGTCTTTATGAGCGATCAAATAAAACACGAATGTGGCATTGCTTTAATACGTTTACGCAAGCCGCTTGATTATTATTACCAAAAATACGGAACGTGGGCTTACGGAATTCAACGATTATATTTGTTGATGGAAAAACAACACAATCGCGGGCAAGATGGCGCAGGAGTTGCAAGTTTAAAACTAAATCCGCAACCCGGAAAAAGTTATATTCACCGCTCGCGCTCCAACGATAAAGCATCATTGCGCGAGGTGTTTGATTTTATTACCAAATCGATAGAAGGAAATCCCGAACAAGTTGAAAATCCCGCATGGGCAAAAGAAAATTTACCCTTTGCCGCCGAATTATATCTCGGACATTTGCGCTACGGAACATTCGGCGGAAATTCTATCGACCATGTGCATCCTGTAATGCGGGCAAGCAACTGGCTTTCGCGAAATTTGGTTGTAGCAGGAAATTTTAATCTCACAAATACCGACGAAATTTACAATCAACTTTTGAATATAGGACAACAACCACGAGAGATTTCAGACGCCGTTACCATTCTCGAAGAAATAGGTTATTATCTCGACGAAGAAAACAATAATATTTACGAAAAATACAAAGCGCAGGGATTCACTAAAATAGAAGCATCAAAACGAATATCGGACGAAATAGATGTTGTGGCGATTTTGAAACGTGCAACAAAAAAATTTGACGGCGGCTACGTGATAGCAGGAATGATAGGCAATGGCGATTCGTTTGTAATTCGCGACCCAAACGGAATTCGTCCCGCGTTTTATTATGCAAACGACGAAATTGTTTCCGTTGCTTCCGAGCGTCCCGTATTGCAAACAGCACTTGATGTGCGAACAAACGGAATAAACGAAATTCCGCCGGGAGCGGCATTAATTATCAGCAAAAACGGAAGTTACAGAATAGAACAAATAATTCCTGTTGGCGAAAAAAAATCATGTTCGTTCGAACGAATTTATTTTTCGCGTGGAACAGATAAAGAAATTTACCGCGAACGCAAGAAACTCGGCGAACTTCTTACCGATTCAATCTTAAAATCAATAAATTACGATTTGGATAATACCGTGTTTTCATTTATCCCGAATACCGCCGAAATTGCGTTTTACGGAATGATGAAAGGCGTTGAAAACTTTATGCTGCAAGATAAACAACGACAAATTATAGAATCGCACAAACTGCTGAATTACGATGAACTTTGGGACATAATAACCCGTCGTCCGCGATACGAAAAAATTGCCGTGAAAGATGCAAAATTGCGAACATTTATAACCGAAGGCGAATCGCGCACAAATCTTGTTGAACACATTTACGACGTTACATACGGAGTAGTTCGCCGCAATCAGGATAATCTTGTTATTATCGACGATTCTATTGTACGCGGCACAACGCTAAAACGCAGCATACTCAGTATTCTCGAACGGCTTGAACCGCGAAAAATTGTAATTGTAAGTTCGTGTCCGCAAATTCGTTATCCCGATTGCTACGGAATTGATATGTCGCGAATGAACGAATTTTGTGCATTTCTCGCCGCAATCGAACTGCTTAAAGAAAACGGAAACGAAGATATAATTAACGATGTTTACAAACGCTGCAAAGCACAGGAAAATCTTAGCAAAGAAGAGATAATAAACCACGTGAAAGATATTTACGCGCCTTTCACCGACGAGCAAGTTGCCGTTAAAATTGCCCAAATGCTTAAACCAAAAAATTCAAAAATCGAAGTGCAACTCGTGTTCCAATCGGTTGAAAATTTACATGCAGCATGTCCCGAACACACAGGCGACTGGTATTTTACAGGTAATTATCCAACACCCGGCGGCAATAAAGTGGTAAACAAAGCCTTCATAAATTATTACGAAGGCAAGAGCGAAAGACCTTATTAAAGAGCAAGATACAAGATACAAGAGCCAAGAAACAAGAGCCAAGAGCCAAGATAAATATTCCGTTAGCGTTTTTTGATAAGATGCTAATTGTTAGTTTGTTAAAAAAACAACAAATATTTAAATTCTAATTGATATTACGGTTTTATCTCCAAAATTATATCATCAATGGCACGTTTGGGAACATAATGAACGGCGTTTTCGTCGCGAAAATATTTTATATCGCCATCTTTAACATCTGTAATTATAACTTTTTCTTTGGGTTTGCCGAGCGCAATAACGAGCGCGATTTCGTACTGTTCGGGAATATTCAGATTTTCAGCAAGTTCTTGCCTTTTAACCGATAAAATTATACATCCGCCCAAATTCTGCTCTGCTGCGCCAAGCAAGATGCTTTGCGAAACAATTCCTTCGTCGTGTTCGGGTTTGCTTTGCGTAATATTTTTATCGACAACAATAATTATGTATGCCGACGGGCGTTCGCCTTCTTCGGGACCCTTCCAGTCTTTAAGATAGCCAGCCCACGCAAGAGTCGGAAATATTTTTTCGTTGGTTTCTTTTGTGTTTGAAATAATATATTTCAACGGCTGCAAATTTCGTGTTGATGGCGTCAATCGAGCCAGTTCAATAAACGATTTCAACGTTTGAATATCAACGTTCACATCTTCGTGAAAACGACGATAACTGCGATTTCTACTAATAAGTTCGTGTATCATAATTTTTAGTTTTTTATTGTATTATTTTTACAAATTTACAAAAAAAATGGGATACGCCGCCCTGTTCCGATAATATTTTACAACAAAATCGAAAAAACGTAAATTTTGAAAAAAGGCGATAAACGTTTGTGTTTACAACAATTCAAATCGTTTTTCTATCACACTCCAATCGAAAACATTCCAAAAGTTTGCGATATAATCTACTCGCCGACATTGATAATCGAGAAAATAAGAATGTTCCCAAACATCGCAGGTAATCAACGGTTTGCAATTCATCCTCATTGGATTTCCCGCATTAGTTTCTTGTGTAATTACGAGGTTTCCGTCTTTTTTTTGCGACAACCACGCCCAGCCCGAACCGAAAAGCGAAATCGCTGCTTTTTCGAACAGAATTTTAAATTCTTCGAACGAACCAAACGATTCGTTTATTGCCAAAAGCAAATTGCCTTCGGGCATAGCCTTAGCCTTAGACGTTGGCGATAGTTGCTCAAAATAAAAAGAATGATTCCATACTTGCGCAGCGCTACGAAACAACACGCCGTTGGTGTCGGGATATTCTTTTATAATTGACGCCAAATCTGCCGTTACAATTTTCAGCCCATCTATCAAGCCGTTAAGATTAGTGAGATGCGCACGGAGTATTTTTCCGTAATGAAATTCTATTGTCTGTGCGCTTATGTGTGGCTCAAGAGCATTTTTTTCAAAGTTTAGTATTGGTAATTCAAATATCATTTTTTTTGTTTTATGAATTATGGGTACAAATGTATAAAAAACTATTAAAACTAAAAATATCATATTGTAAATTTTTTGCCTTTTTTTATTCAAAATATGCGTTTTATTAATTAGAAAACTCAAAAATAGAATGAGTTAGCCTTATATTTATAACAAATGTTAAAATAAAAAAGCCAAAAGTTAAAAATCCATAACTCTACTTATTCTCAAACGATTAACAGTAATATCAAAATATTCGATTTTAAAGATAAATAACAAATTTTAATGATTTGCTTTTGTTGATTTGTTTTTTGCTTTTTGTTGATTTGAGATAAGCACGCAAATGACGCAGATACGACAGATTTACG
>JAITPP010000137.1 GCA_031289385.1 Prevotellaceae bacterium
TTTGAGTTTTTTGTGAAATTTAACTCTTAAATTTTCCAACTCTTTTTCCCTTTGAGCGTTCAAAACGGAAATTAACTTTTGAATTTCAGTGATTTGATTTTGCAAATCTGCTTTTTCGTTTTCGTAATCGGCAACGGTTTTTACCTCTCTACTGATTTCCTGCAAATCAATGCTTATTCCGTAAAAATCGGAATTGTTGTCTGAAACTTTTTGAGGATTTAAACCTGATTTAAACAGCACATTATCAACATCAATCACTTTGCCTATTGTGTTTTCCCAATCAGGAACTTGTTCATTGAGCCAACTATAAAGTGAATCTTTACTGTTTTCAATTTTCTGATCAATATCCGCAATTTGCGATTTAAGTTTTGCCTGTTTCTCCGTTTGTTTTTCTACTTCGCGTCTATTTTCTTCTGTAATTCGTTTTTCATCGAGTTGCCATTCTTTTTCAAGATTTTTTTGTTCTTTTTTTGCCTGATTAATAGCGTTTTCTGCGTTGACAATTTTAGTTTTCAAGTCGGAAATTTCATTTTTGCAACCCTCAATTTCTTTTTCATAAAAACGCTTATTTTTCGTTTCCGCTTGCCTGATTGTTTGGCTTGTAATTGCATTTTCTTTCTCTTTTACAAGCGATTGCGCCATTTCGAGTTCTGTTCTATGTTGCGTTTCTATGTTTTCAAAAATCGTTTTATATTGGTTTGTAATTTCATCTTTAAAATTTGTGAAATTGGCATTTGCAACATTCTTTTCGGCTTGTTTATTGTTCTCAAATTCTTTCAACTGATTTTCCAACTGCTTGAGCAATGCCTCAAAACGTTGTTGTATTTCGGTGAATTTGGAAGTCAAAATTCCCTTTTCGACTGTATGATTTTTCTGTTCAAGTTCCAAAGAATTTTTCTTTGTTACACGTTCAATGATATCATTGATTTTCACTAATTCATATTCTCTTCTTTTGGTTGAAATCTCTTTTAATTTGCTCGAAAATTCGCCGATTTGTTTTTGAATATTCCCTTTCTTTTTTTCAAAATCACTGTCGAGTTCATCTAATTTTGCTTGTTTTTGATTTTTTTTCAGATTTTCGACAGTTAATAATTCCTGAAATTTTGGCTGCTGTGCTTTCACATTATTTATAGCCCAACCAAGTCGCCCTGCTGACTCTTCTTTTTCTCGTTCCAAAAATTTCAAAGAAGCATAAAATTCTGAAACCTTATCTACCTGTTTTTCAAGTGTATTGTTTTTATCTGTCCATTTTTTTATGTCGTTCAAGTGGGCTTCAAAATCGCGCAAATGTTGCGAATATGTTGTCATATCAATCTTTATTTCGTCCTCATTCAAGGATTTAATAATGGTTTCTTTAACAAATTCGGCATCCAATTTTGTGTTCAGAAAAACATTGCTAATGGTACGTGGAATATTTTGATATTGCTTGCTTTCAATGATCGCGTATTTACGAAAATCTTTTGGCAGTTCTTTGTTGTTTCCGTAAATAATATTGCGGTATTCCTCGTAACTGCTGATTATGCGTGTATAATTGATATTTTTGCCAAAACTGTCGCGAATTTTGTCCCAAATTTCAAACGCTTTTCCTTCACTGTCAATAAAATGCGCTTTATTGTAAGCCGAATCGAAAAAACGAAATGCCACTCTACCTTGCGACTTGAAAGTCAGCACACAAAAAGCCCCCGTTTCGGTTTGCACTTCGTAAATAATGTACGAATTTTGGAACGGAAAATAATACTCGTCATACGATTTTTGTCCTGATTTTATACCAAGTTTCTGTTTGTCAGCATTATAAAAAAACAAAATAGTACGCAGCAAGGTGCTTTTTCCAACGCCTTGTGTACCAATGAAATGCACATTCCCGTCAAGATTAATTTCAGCGTAAGGCAACGACTTATCCGCAGAATTTATAAAGACTATTTTATTCAGGTATTTCATTTTGCACCTCCTCCGATATGTTAATTGTTAAAATCAGTTGTTCAATATATTTGAATGCAGCCAACACTTTATATTGTCCTGTCCGCTCGTTTTCGAGTTCTATAAAACTGTCGTCAGCAAGGGTTTTCAAAATACGTTCCAAAGCATCTTGTTGAGGTTCTTTGTTTTTGTTTAACGATTCCAATTTCGTTTCGAGTTCGGCATCAAGTTTTAGTTTTACAAGAATTTCCGACGGCGAAAAACGAAAACCCAGACCGAAAGAATTATCAAAAGTTTTCAGAAAATCAGTAATATCAATCCATTTGTAAGCCCGTTCAATCTTGTTTTCGATATCAATTTTTGCTTCATTTCTTGTGAAATAAAAATATTCTTCGCCACGTTCCAATATGAAGTTGATTTGCTTAAAATATTCACGCAGATTCTCAAAATTATCTTCACTGTCAATAACATTATATAAATCGCTTATTATTCGGTTTGAACTGTTGGAACTTATGAATTGTCCTTTGCTAAGAATTTTAAATATGTCGGCTGTTTGTACGGGTACATTCATAATTTTCAATTATTTAGGATAAACTATTGCAAAATCTATATTTTCTTTTTCCTGAAATTTTTCAGTTATTTCAAACAAATGTTCGTATTGCGAAATCAACTGACAATAAATAGTGATTTTTTCGTCAAACGACACTTCTTTGGTAAAATTGTAATGCAACACAAAATCAAAAAGTGCATAACCGGAAGCCATAAAGCCGTTTTTTACTTCTTCAAGATTGATTTGTATTTCTTCCTCAATTTGTGTTTCCAAATATTCGTCCGAAATTTTATCCGCAACAGGTCGTTGCAATTTCACCCCTGCTTTTACCCGTTTAGCAATTTTCTTAATGCTCGCAAAAGCATCTTCATTTGCCTGCAAATATTCCAGCGAAAGTTTGAGCGAATATTGTGGATTTGGCTCAAAAATCACAGAATTATTGTTTGCCAAAACAGTTTTTATATCAGTCGAAGTTTCGAGAATGTATTGGTCTTTTAAATATTTGATTTGTCGCAATTTCTCAATTACGCTACTTTGGTATTGTATTTGATTCAGAAAATCAATAATTTGCCGTTCTATTTCAATTAAATTGTGCGTACATTTGCCAAGTTGCATTTTCAGTTGAACAATAATACGACTCAATTCTTCGTCTGTCGCCGTTGTAAAAAAGGTAACTTCACGTTCCGAAACCAACTTTTCAGTTTGCTCAATCAGTTTGGCAATATCTTTACGCTTTGTGTCAAGGTTAATGAGTTTGGCTTTTTTGTTTTTGTAATTCGGTTCATTTTTGAAAGTGTTATCCACATTCCGTTTCAAATCAACCACATTTCTCAGGGTAATATTTCCAATGTTGCGCAGCGTGGTTTTAACTGTTCTCAAATAATTGTATTTCCGTTGCTCGTTGGCTTCGTTGAGGTAATATTGAATATTTTGTGTGATTTTTTCGAGACTTTCGTTAATATACGAAACATTTATTTCCTCATTCGCATCCAACACCTGCTCAAAAAACTGCAAAAACAAATCGTTAATTTCAAGGTTACTGCCGTTTTGTCTAATCACTGCACGATTTAAAAGATATTGAATTCTATTGTCGTTATTTTCTACCAAATCAAGTGCATATTCGTATTTGTAATTGATTGACTTGCGTTTTTTAAACATTTCCGACAACAAATTTTCCTCTTTTTTCAAAGCGGAAAACAGTTCTTTTATGTTGGAAAATGTGTTCATATTTTTTCTTTTTTATTTCTGCAAAATTACTACTATATATTGACAACTTTAGACAATAAATTTAAAACCCAAACTTCTTTCTATGCACCGCAATATTCCCCAAATCAGGATACAATTCTTCAGCATGCGGCAAAAATATCTGTTTCTCTGCAAATTGCGAAATATTAGACGCTGACCTTTGATTTTTAACTAAATTTTTATTGAATAAAATCATGTAATCATCTGAAATTGAAATCAAACCTCTGTCGAATGCTTTTCCACCGCTAAAACCAATTATCCAAGGGCGATTGTAACGGTCGCTTTCCAAATATTGTTCAATGAGTTCTTTTATAATATTGTCCATCTTCTTTGGCATATCTACTTTCGGACAAAGATACAATATTAT
>JAITPP010000253.1 GCA_031289385.1 Prevotellaceae bacterium
GCAGTTGATGTTGCAAAAAAATTGCTTGCCGAATCGAATAACAGCCTCAACGAATTATGCAAAAAATCAATCAAAGATTTTATAAAAGTAAAAGGTATCGGAGCAGCCAAAGCGGTAAGTATTGCGGCGGCTTTGGAACTTGGACGCCGACGCCGCAATGACAATCAGAGCGTGCAAACGATAAAAACAAGCCGCGATATTTTTGAAATTTTTCAACCTGTGCTTGGCGATTTGGCGCACGAAGAATTTTGGATTATATTGCTAAACAGAGCAAATAAAATAATATCAAAACATAAAATAGCGCAAGGCGGAATATCAGCAGCAGCAATCGACATAAAAATAATTGCAAAATATGCAATGGAAAATCTTGCGTCGAGCGTTGTAATTTTGCATAATCATCCCTCGCAAAATACCACTCCAAGCACGGCTGACGAAAAAATCACATCCGAAATAATGTCTGCGCTTAATCTTTTTGACATAAAACTTATTGATCATTTGATAATTACCGATAGCAATTATTTTAGTTTTGCCGATAACGACATTATTTTGCAACCAAACAATAAATAGCATATTTTCAGTATTTTGCAAATTTTATTTGCCCGTAACTTTGCCGTTTGTAAGATTTATTGTTATTTGTTTTCCCGATTTATCTTTCACTCTTAGTCGCGCCGGTTTATAAAGTTTTTCAAATTCGGCGTTTACGGGAATTTGCACTTTATCTTTCACATTTGTTCGCGTAGAGCCTTTTCTGTTGAGAACATAAATTTTGTTATTATCAACCGCTATCAAATAATCTCGTGCATCCATTCTTAAAAATTGTATTTGCCGTTGCACAATTCCTTCGGTTCGTGGAATTTTCCAGCCGCTCACATTTTCTCCGTTTGTGTTGTACAGATAAATTTTTTTGTTTGCACAGGCAATAAAAATGCGATAGTCAGATGCTTTATCGTAAGTATAAACCGACAGACTGTTTGTGGCTGCTGCCGGCAACGCTATTGGAAAAGATGATTTTGAATTTCCCTTAAAATCAATCAAATGAATTTTATTTTCGGTGTTAAACAGCAAATAAACAACGCCTTTGTTAAACGGATTTATCACAAAAATACTGCTTTCGATTTTTTCGTCTAAGTTTTTTGTCCACAGCGATTTAGCCTTAATATCGGTAAGTTCTATTGTGTTGTTGGAGTATTGCAAAACTACATATCTTTGTTTATCTACCTCATTTTCTATGGTTTGTCGCAGAATAACGGCTGGCGATTGTGGCGTTATATTTGTGTTTTCAACAGTTTCGGATGCTGTTGTTGTTTCTGTATTTTCAACTGTTTTTTGCGGTTTTTTTTGTACTGCCGACGAACTGCCCAACGAAATATTTGAATTTAAATAAATTTTGTTGTTAGACGGTATGATTTCAATAAAAATATTTTTGAATAAATCTTTGTTGTTGTTCTTTGGGATGTCAAAGAATTTGCTTATTCCTGTTGGATTAGCATAAAATGCAGCCAGCGATTCGTCGATAATATAATCTGAATTTACCGATAAAATTCCGTTGTTTAGTAAATTATTTATTTTGTTTTTCGATATTACAATAAAATTATCAACGATGCTCACTTCCTTTCCTTTGTTAATGCTGAAAAACTTGCCGAATATTGCTGATACAATGTCAGATAGCGAACTTATTTTATTAAGTTTACTCAATTCATTTTCGGCATTTTGCGTATTCAAAACTTTTATCAGCGTAATCCAACCTTGTGAAGGATTGTATGTCAGCGTAATTTCTTCGGGATAAAGCGATTTTATGAGTTGCACAACGTCGCTGTAAAGCGAATCGCTCATTTGCGTAAGGTTGTCGAAATAATTATTTTCATTATCGCGGCTAAAAAAATTATTGTATTCGTTTAGCAAACTGTCGATATTGCTTATCTGCATCGAATATGCGACAAGCGTTTCGGGCGATAGCATTTTCAAAGTTTTTAAATCCGATTTTTGTTGTGTCGCCAATAAATTTAAAAAATTCTGATTGTCTAAGTAAATGAAACCGTTAAGATTGCAAAGGTTTTTTGTGATGTCGGCATCGAGTATAAACCATTGTGCAATGTTTTTTATAAAATCGGCATCGGCATCAGAAATTTTTTTGGAAAGCAATGCGTTTATAATTTTGGGCAACTGCGCCGAACTCACAAAAATATTTGCATCTACATATCGTCCAGCCGAATTAATTCCTTCTGTAAAAAGCGCATCCGTTGAAAGCGTTTGCTTGTTTTTTACTTGTTTCAAATTGGTTTCTAATGCGTTAAGTTCAGAACTTACAGCAATAAGATTGCCAAAACTGTGAACATAAAATTTTGAATTATCAATTTCGTAACATAAAATATCGCTGTTAGAATTTAGCGTATCGGTTATTTTTTTAGCGATATCATTAATGTCCGAATATTTTTTTACAGGAATAAAATGAACAAAATCAAGCGAATTATCATCGTTTGCAAATGCCGAAGATAAGATATAAACCGAATTGCGGCGAACTACAAAATTTGTGTCGGCAGCATCGGGAATTAAATTGATAATCAGCGGAATAATAAATTTATTGTCGCTGTAAATTAAATTTAGAAAATCGGAATTTTCGTTGTCGTTTGTGCAAAGCAACATAGGATTGTTTATTCTAATGTGAACAGCCGCATCGTTACCAACAAAGTCGAAAACGTTGTAAGGCTCAAAATTACTCTGTTTTTCGATTTTTATATAACCTAAAACGCATACAACAATTAGTATAACAACGAATAATATGGAAATTATTTTTTTTATCATCTCGCAAATATTTCATGCAAAGATAATAAATCAATTATAAATTATGAATTAAAATTTACAAAAATCCAACAACGTTTTGCATAAATATTTCTTAAACAGATAATATTCAATTAATAAAATGTTTATATGCAGACAAATCGAGTGATTTTTTTGTATGAATATTTTGTTTGCATTTTTTAAAATGAAAGATTAATGTACAAAAATTAGGCTAAAAAGAAGACATCCGTGTCTAATGGACATTTTTTAGGCTGTACTTTTTGTTTCATAACCTTTGACATACTTTAAATGGCATAAAAATAATAATTTATAGAGATTTTAGCCTAATTTTTGTCTATTAAGCCCAATACAAATATTATTCAATAGTTCTAAAATAATTTTGTAATTTTGTTACGGATTGTTCTGTATATTCATACATTTTAAAATAAAACAAATATATGATTTATCAAATAAACAATCTTTTAATAATCAAAAAAAATGAAAATAACATTAATAGTTGTTGGTAAAACAACTTTCGAGTGGGTGGCGCAAGCAGTTGAAATGTATTCGAAACGCATAAAAAAATATGTGAATTTCGATATAAAATATATTGCCGATATAAAAAATTCAAAAAATATGTCCGAAGAAATTCAAAAAAACAAAGAAGGCGAACTAATTTTATCGATACTCGACTTAAAAGACACTATAATTTTACTCGACGAAAAAGGCAAAGATTTATCGTCCACAGAATTTGCCGATTTTGTTAATGGAAAGATATTGGCATCTGCAAAATCGCTTATTTTTATAATCGGCGGCGCTTACGGATTTTCGCAAGATGTTTACAAACGCGCTAACGAAAAATTATCGCTATCACGAATGACTTTCTCACATCAATCTGTACGAATGATTTTTACCGAACAATTATATCGAACATTCACAATAATAAAAGGCGAACCTTACCACCATTTGTAAAGAATTAAGAATTAAGAATGAAGAGTTAAGAATTAAGAATGACTAAATACAGAATACAGAATACGGAATACAGAATACGGAATACAGAATACGGAATACGAAATACAGAATACAGAATACAGAGTACAGAATACTAAATACTAAATACCAACGACTAAATACCATTTTTCCGTCTCATTATTTATGCTAAAATTATATAATTTTAATTTTTTTATAACAATATTTGGAACATTTGCTATTAAATATCTATCTTTGTGGGATATTTCTTTTGTAGTTTAAATTAAAATCAAAAATAAAAATCAAAAATAAAATGAATATTTCACACATTGAACATCTTGGAATTGCGGTAAAATCATTAGAACAGGCGATTCCTTATTATGAAGAAATCTTAGGTCTTAAATGCTATTCTGTTGAAGAAGTAGCCGACCAGAAAGTAAAAACAGCATTTTTCAAAGTTGGACAAACCAAAATTGAATTGCTTGAGCCGACAAGCCCCGAAAGCACTATCGCCAAATTTATAGAAAAACGAGGCGAAGGCGTTCATCACGTTGCGTTTGCTGTTGATAGCGTGCAAAAATCGCTTGACGAAGTTGCAGCCAAAGGCGTACAACTTATTGACAAAGCACCGCGCGGCGGAGCAGAAGGCTTAAACATCGCTTTTTTACACCCAAAATCAACGATAGGCGTGCTTACCGAATTTTGCGAAAATCCGCAACAATAATCTGTTGCAAAAACAATTAACATCAAAATAAAAAAATAAAAAGCAAAAAAAAGATATGAGTAATCAATTAGAAAAAGTTAAAGAGTTGATTGAACTGCGCGAGAAATCACGACTTGGCGGCGGACAAAAACGTATCGACTCACAGCACCAAAAAGGAAAATACACTGCACGCGAACGCATCGCTATGTTGCTTGACGAAAGCAGTTTTGAAGAATTTGACATGTTTGTACAACATCGTTGCGTAAATTTCGGTATCGAAAAAGAACATTTTCTTGGCGACGGCGTTGTTACGGGATATGGCACAATCGGCGGACGATTGGTTTATGTATATGCTCAGGATTTTACGGTTTTTGGAGGCTCGCTTTCCGAAACTCTTGCACTGAAAATATGCAAAGTTATGGACCAAGCAATGAAAATGGGAGC
>JAITPP010000033.1 GCA_031289385.1 Prevotellaceae bacterium
TAAATAAGTTTGTAAAGTTGTAAAGTTTATCAAGTTATAAAGATTATAAAGATTTTTTTTGTGTGTTGTGTTTTCTTTGTGAACTATGTGTTTTTGCGGGATATTAAATTTATGCACAACAGGTAAAATATTAAAACGCTTGAATTGCAAATAAAAATATAGGCTGTCCGAAAATTTGGACAGCCTATATTAACAAATACAACTGTATTAAAATGAATAATAAAATCCAAACGATGTTTGGTAACCCGATACATCAAATCTAAAACCTTTGCCATCTTCGTAGCTGCCTACGCCTTTGCCGTCGTTATAGCCCAAAAATCCGACATGAGCAACAGCATGAAATCTGTCGGTTAGCGCAACTGATACGCCCGGTTTAAGTCCGGCAGCAAAACCATCAATATCGCCAAGTCCAAAATCGGCGTTAGCATCAACAAAAGCAGAAACAATTCCTGATTTCAGAAATGTGTAACGAATGTAAGGGCTAATTTCAAAACCATCGACATCGCTTTTTACTGCGCCGTTTTTCATACTAATGTACGCATATTTCAGCGAGGTTGCAATAGCAAAATGATTCGACAAATTGTAACCGATTTCGGGCGCGATAATAAAAGTTTTTGTTTTCACGTCATCATTTGTTTTCGAGTCGAAACCAACTGCGCCACCAATAAACCATTTGTGTTCCTGTGCATTAGCACTCACAATAATTGCCATTATAAAAACGGCAGATAAAATAATTCTCTTCATAATTTAAATATTTTTTTAAAATCAAATGCAAATGTATTGTGATATTTTTTTGCCGCTTAGATTTTATGATTTCATTAGAAACTTTAATGTTTATAAGCAAAATAAACGATGATATTTTGGTGTTTTTTCAACATATTTTTTCTTGCCATAAAAAAAGAAACAAAAGTAATACAGCACGATAAAAAACAAGCCGTTTTGTTTTATGTAAAAATTGTGCAAATATCTGTAAAACACCGTAGTTGTGTTAAAAATTTTAAACCTTTTAGTAGGTATTTAGTCGTTAGTTTATCAAGTTTATCAAGTTTTTAAAGTTTATCAAGTTCGTAAAGTTTATCAAGTTTTTAAAGTTTATCAAGTTCGTAAAGTTTATCAAGTTTATCAAGTTCGTAAAGTTTATCAAGTTCGTAAAGTTTTTAAAGTTTATCAAGTTCGTAAAGTTTATCAAGTTCGTAAAGTTTATCAAGTTCGTAAAGTTTATCAAGTTTTTAAAGTTCTAAAGATTTTTTTGTGCGCTTTGTGTTTTTTTCTTTGTGAACTTTATGGTAAAAAAACAAAGTTCACAAAGTTTTCACAAAGAACACAAAAAGAAAAAATCTGTGTGCCTCGTAATTTTGTAATTTGTAATTAATTAAAAATCACAAATTATTAAGTTCTTTCCAGAGTAAATCTTTAAGTTCGGTGATGCCTTTATCGGCAACCGACGAAATAAAAAGATACGGAACATCGGGCAAGTTTTTTCGCAATTCGGCTATAAGTTCATCGTCGAGCATATCGCTTTTGGTTATTGCAAGCGCACGTTTTTTGTCAAGCAATTCGGGATTATACTGTTTCAACTCGTTGAGCAAAATTTTGTATTCGTCATTAATATTGTCGCTGTCGGCAGGAATCATAAAAAGCAGCATTGAATTGCGTTCTATATGCCGCAAAAATCGCAAACCAAGTCCTTTTCCTTCGTGCGCACCTTCAATTATTCCCGGAATATCAGCCACAACAAACGATTTTCCATCTCTGTACGATACAATGCCTAAATTAGGTTCGAGCGTTGTAAAAGCATAGTCGGCAATTTTGGGTTTTGCTGCCGATATTACCGACAACAAAGTTGATTTTCCCACATTCGGAAATCCAACCAAACCTACATCTGCCAGCAATTTAAGTTCGAGAATATACCAGCCTTCGCAGCCATCTTCGCCGGGCTGTGCATAGCGTGGCGTCTGGTTTGTAGCCGATTTGAAAAAAGCGTTTCCCATACCTCCGCGTCCGCCTTTTAACAGTATTTTTTGTTCGCCGTCGGCGGTAATTTCGCACAAGGTTTCTAATGTTTCTGCGTCTTTTGCGATAGTTCCAAGCGGAACGTCAATGATTATATCTTTTCCGTTAGCGCCTGTACTTAACGTGCCGCTGCCGTTTCCGCCGTTTTCGGCAAGAATATGACGCTGAAAACGCAAGTGTATCAGAGTCCAATATTGTTTGTTGCCGCGCAAAACGATACTGCCGCCGCTGCCGCCGTTACCGCCGTCGGGACCGCCTTTGGCAACAAATTTTTCGCGGTGCAAATGTACCGAGCCTGCGCCGCCATTGCCCGAGCGCAAAAACATTTTTACATAATCTACAAAATTAGATTGTGGCATTTTTTTTGATTTACTATTTATTATTTATTATTTACTATTTACTATTTATTATTTACTAACCATTAATCACTAACCATTAATCATTAATCATTAATCACTAACCATTAATAATTAATAATTCATTGCAAAGGTACGCAATATTATTCAATGTTTATCAAATCTGATAATTTTACGTCTAAGGCTTCGCATATTTTTAGTAGTGTGCCGATGGTAGGATTTGTTCTGCCAGCCTCAATTCTCGACATATTTGATTTTTCAAAATTGCAGGCAGCCGCCAAATCTTGCTGACTGATATTTTTTTCTTCTCTTAGAGTCTGTTTAAGTATGGACTACATAATCTAAATTGCTTTGCTTAGCAATATGGCTAAACTTTATTTTAATATCTTTCTTTTTTATCATGTACTTAGATCAATAAATTTTGTAATTTGTAATTGGTTTTTTACCGCAAAGTTTGCAAAGGTTTTTCGCAAAGAACGCAAAGGTTTTTTAATTGGCAACCTTCGTAATTCGTAATTGGTTTTTGTCATGTAGTAAAAAATCATTAATAAAAAATGAACAAATCAAAAATTAAATCGAACGCTTGCAAATACTTGCAGGCGTTCGCTTTCTTCTGCTATTTTATTGCTTAGCGAAAAAAATGTGCAATAACCTTATTAATTGTTAATTGTTAATTATTAATTAAATTAATATTTTTCGTGAATACTTTTAAATCCATCGCCTATTACTTCGTTGGCATCAATTACGGTAACAAAAGCCGCAGGATCGATATGGCGAATGTATCGGCGAACGGTTGCTACTTCGCGAATACTTATATTGGTGAAAATTATTTTCTTTTCGTTGCCCGAAAATACTCCCTGTGCATTTATAAGAGTAGCGCCGCGCTCCATTTCTTCGGTAATTTTTTTTGATATTTCTTCGTATTTATCGGATATTATAAGAACTGTTTGCGTGGTATTAAATCCTTTCACAACCTTGTCGGCAACCGTGCTGCTCACATAAATCACTATCCACGAATAAAGTGGAATTGTCCAATCGTTGAACGCAATAAGCGCAATAAGCACAACAATAGAATCGACAACAATAAGTGCCGAGCCTATCGACAAATGCGAATATCGTTTTAATATTGTTGCCAAAATATCTGTACCGCCCGATGTGGCTTTGGTTTTGAAAATTATGCCAAGTCCTGTTCCGATAATTACTCCGCCAAAAACCGCCTGAACAAAATATGTTGAAGTATCGGCAATCAGCGGCTCGTATTGGTAAAGATATTCCATCACCGAAATTGATGCCGATAACGATATTATTCCAACCAAAGTTTTTGCGCCGAATTTAGGTCCCAGCACTAACGTTCCGATTAGCAACAAAGGCAAATCAAAGCAAATTCCCGAAAGTCCAATCGGAAAGTTAAAATGATGATGCAATATTATTGCAATTCCGTACACCCCGCCCGGAGCGAGTTTTAACGGTGAAACAAATATCACAAAGCCCACCGACATTATAAACGAGCCTGTGATTATCAATATGTATGATGTTAAATTTTCTTTTGTAAAATTAAATTTTGGCATATTTTGTATTTTCCTGCAAAATTAATACATTTGTCCGAATAATTATAAAATTAAAATAATATGAAAATAAAAAATATTTTAACGAAAGCCATTTTTATATGTGCGGCTGTGTGTTCGGTAGCCTTTGTATCGTGCGAAAAAAGCGATGTTAAATCCGATAATAATCATGTGAACAGTTGGATTTTGGACACTATGAAAATATATTATTTTTGGAACGAGCAAATTCCCTCAAATCCCAACAAGGAACAAGCACCCAACGATTTCTTTTATTCGATTTTGTACAAATACAATAAATTGGACGGCGACAGATTTTCGTGGATACAAGAAAATTATGTTGATTTATTGAACGGTTTGAGCGGAGTAAGTTCGGGCGATATTGGATTTGAATATACTTTGTATCGATATAACAGTACCAGCGTTTTTGGCGAAGTTATTTATGTTAAGCCGAATACAAACGCTATGGCGCAAGGCGTAAAACGCGGCGATGCCTTTCTGAAAATTGACGGAACAGCAATGGATTTATCGAATTATAAATCGCTATTGCAAAAAAGTTCGATGAACATAACTTTTGCCGAGCCTGTACGTGCAGGCAATAACATAAGTTTTAACAACGAAAAAAATATTTCGATAACAAAAGCCCAATATGCCGAAAATCCTGTACTTTTCGACTCTGTGTATAACGAAAGCGGTAAAAAAATCGGATATTTGGTTTACAATTTTTTTGCATCAGACGGAGGCAACAATTCGGCGCAATACGATAAAAATCTTAATGCAGTATTTGCAAAATTCAAATCGGCGGGAATTGATAATTTAATTGTTGATTTGCGATATAATTCGGGCGGCTCAACACTTTCGGCAACACGATTGGCAAGCATGATAGTGAAACAATTGAGCACAAATAACGTTTTTTATATTCTCATATATAACAATCTTTTAGAACAACATTACAATCTCAAACCAGAAAAAGAAAAATTTGTATCCAAAATAAATAATGAAAACATAAATAATGTGGGCGATAATTTGCAAAAAGTGTGCTTTATAACATCAGGATTGACGGCATCGGCAAGCGAAATGGTGATAAGCGGAATAACGCCGTTTATGAACGATAAAATAATAATTGTAGGCGACACAACCGTAGGAAAATCGTACGCATCCGTAAGTTTTTACAACAAGAACGACTCGCGCAACAAATGGGGACTTCAACCGCTGGTAGCAAGATGTACAAACGGCAGCGGCGACGAAGTGCCTGCAACAGGAATTATTCCGCAATATGTTTTAAACGAAGGCTCGATAATGCCCAAAAAGCAAATCGGCGACACCAACGAAGACTTGCTAAAAGCCGCCTTAGCCGCAATATCGGGACAACCGACAACTCAAAAATTGCAAAAAACAATAACAATAAATAACCCGATAATAGGAACATCCATCAACAAAAAAGCATACAGCAACCAAGCGGTTTTGAGTAGAATTAAGAACTAAGAGGGAAGAATCTAAAAATTAAGAATTAAGAGGGAAGAATTAAGAATTATTGAGAGTCGGAGAATATACGCGATGCAAGTCGGAAAATTATTGTGTTATTATTGAAATAATATTTAAATGCGATTGGTATTATTGAAAAACTACGAAAATATATTAAGTAAAATATGCGAAACCTTATGTGTGGAATGTAGAAAACCAATGTTTTGGATTTTAATATTCGTTCTTCTTTACCCTTATTTTTTAAAGTCCCCTTAGTAGCAAAGGAAACCAATCATAAATCACCCTTATTCATTTATTCTAAATACTTTAATAAGGGAATAAGGGGAAATAAATAAAATAAAATCTGATGTTACTAAGGGTACTCACAAAAATAAGGGTAAAGAAGAACGAACATTTGCAGAAATAAACCCTTGATTTTTTACACCCCACCCTAACGGGGTTGCTCTCCGGCAGAGCCTGTTTCCGTTTTGTTTGACAATACAAAATTAAAACATATAAATTGTAGCGCAAAAATCCCGTGAAAAATTTGGGTTATTTTTTGTCCATTACACCAAATATTTAGAATCAATATTTTCTTTGTGAACTTTGTGTTTTTTTGGGAGAAGAAAAATGAAATCCCGCTCAACAACAAACCGATAAGGCAACAAAGCATCTTCCGCCGCATAATCAATTCCTATACGTGGCGTGGCGGTGATATGTTGTTGAGGAATGCAAATGCCTCTGTCTTCAATCCAAACGGTGTCGCCAAGCAGCGAAGTTCCTGTGAGCGAAAAATGCAATCCCATTGCTTTTGATAATTTTCCGGGACCTGTGAGTAAATCATCCGTGAGTTTTTTCTTTTTTGTGCGTTGCAACATAATTTCAGTGCCGCTTAATGCCGCAGCGCCGCGAATTAATACGGCATGAGGAACGCCCTCAACATTTGTAACAACATTAAAAAGCGAATACATTCCGTAACACAAATAAATATAAGCGTATCCGCCTTGCCAAAACATTATTTCGGTGCGTTTGGTACGGCGACCTTTATATGCGTGCGATGCCTTGTCGGTAACGCCTGCGTATGCTTCGGTTTCGGTTATCACGGCTTCGGTAATCGCACCGTTGATATTTGAGCAAAGAACTTTACCCAAAAGCTCTTTGCTTATTTGTACAACATTATCGCGAATGTAAAAATTGGTGTTCAGTTTCATCAAAAATGCTTTTATATATGCAACAAATTTAATGATTTTTTTGATTAAATGGTTAGTTGTTTATTTGTTTTTTTGTTGATTTTGAAAATGCACGCATATTTTCACAGATTTTTTTGATTTTAAAAAACCTTGATAACCTTTCTAACTTATTTGTTCTCTGTTAATTTGAAAACAAACAAGCAAATTAACTTCTACAACTTCTTGCTCTTGTCTCTTGATTCTACTTAACTCCAATATAAATCTCAGCAACGCCGAATGTGAGCGGGATGTGTCGCGTTTTTCGGAAACCTGCGTCTTGCAAATGTTGCATAAATTGTTCGCGTTTGGGGAATTTTTTTACCGATTGCGGAAGATAGGTGTAGGCGTATTTATTTTGCGAAAAAAATCGTCCTGCAAGCGGCAAAATGTAGAAAAAATACATCGAATAAATTTGTTTTATTATATAATTTTTCGGCATCGAAAACTCTAATATTGTTGCTATTCCGTTGGGTTTTACAGCCTGATAAATTTCGGATAGTCCTTTGTCCAAATTTTCGAAATTGCGAACGCCGAATGATACATTTACAGCATCAAACGTGTTGTTTTGAAATTCGAGCGATTCGCAGTCGCAATGCCGCAGTTCTATTTTGTGTGTGAGGCGTTTTCGCTTTATTTTTTCATTGCCTTTTGCAAGCATTTTTTTTGAAATATCAACACCTATAATTTTTTCCGCATCGGTTTGCAGCAAAGCAATTGCTGAGTCGCCTGTACCTGTTGCTACATCAAGAATTTTTTTGGGTTGATAGCGTTTCAGTTCTTTCACAAGTTGTTTGCGCCAAAATTTATCAATTCCGAAAGATAAAAAATGATTCATAAAATCGTACCTTTCGGCAATATCATCAAACATTGTTGAAACATATTTTTTGTCTGCCATTTTTTTAATGATTAGTTG
>JAITPP010000104.1 GCA_031289385.1 Prevotellaceae bacterium
ACGACAAAATACCAACGACTAAATACCAACGACTAAATACCAACGACTAAATACCAACGACTAAATACCAACGACTAAATACCAACGACTAAATACCAACGACAAAATACCCAATATTAAACTTTTTTATTACTTTTGTAAAAAAACAACATTGAACAATGAAAAATATTTTACTTTTAGGTGACGAAGCAATAGCACAAGGTGCAATAGATGGAGGATTATCGGGCTGTTACGCATATCCGGGAACGCCTTCGACAGAAATAATGGAATATATTCAACATAACAAAACGGCGGCAGAAACTAATATTCATCGAGTTTGGGCGGCTAATGAAAAAACAGCGTTTGAGTCGGCAATAGGAATGTCGTATGCAGGAAAACGCAGCTTGGTTTGTTTTAAGCACGTAGGATTAAATGTTGCTGCCGATGCTTTTATGAATTCGGCAATCACGGGAATTAACGGCGGCTTGGTTATTGTTTCTGCCGATGACCCGTCGATGCACTCATCGCAAAACGAGCAAGATTCGCGCGTGTACGCAAAATTTGCAATGATACCTGTGTTAGAGCCTTGCAATCAGCAAGAAGCATACGATATGGCTTACGCGGCTTTTGAATTTTCGGAAAATATCGGCTTGCCCGTTATGATAAGAATAACTACACGTTTGGCTCATTCACGCTCGAATGTGGCAACAAAATCGCCAAAACGGCAAAACGATTTACATCTTCCGAAAACAGCAAAACAATTCATACTTTTGCCCGCAATCGCGCGTCGCAGTTACGAATTGCTGCTCGAAAAACAGGAAACGATGCAGCAATTATCCGAAAAATCGACATTCAACAAATATATTGACGGAAAAAATAAATCGCTGGGAATAATTACAACAGGAATAGGATACAATTATCTTATGGAAAATTACGGCGACAAACCTTGCGATTATCCTGTATTAAAAATATCGCAATATCCGCTGCCGCGCAATTTTGTTGAAAAAATTTACAACGAGTGCAACCAAATTCTTGTTGCCGAAGAAGGCTATCCTGTGGTAGAAGAAATGCTGAAAGGATTTATACACGACAATTCAAAAATACGCGGACGTTTAAGCGGCGATATTCCCCGAACGGGAGAACTTACGCCTACAATTTTAGCAAAAGCGTTGAAATTTGATATTGACGAGCCTTGCGATATTCCCGATTTGGTAGCATCACGTCCGCCGCAATTATGTCAGGGATGCAGCCACCGCGATGTTGCCGAAATGGTAAATAATGCGATGAGCGAGTACGGCAAAGGAAGAGTTTTTTCGGATATAGGATGTTATACACTTATGGCTTTGCCTCCGTTTAACGCGATTGATACTTGCGTAGAAATGGGCGCGTCGATAACTATGGCAAAAGGCGCAGCCGATGCAGGACTTGTGCCGTCGCTTGCAATAATCGGCGATTCAACTTTTACACATTCGGGAATGACAGGATTGCTCGATGCCGTAAATGAAAAATCGCCAATAACAATAATCATTTCAGATAATTACACCACAGGAATGACAGGCGGACAAGACTCGTCGGGAACAAACAAACTTGCCGAAATCTGCAAAGGCGTTGGCGTTGATGCCGAACATATTCGCATAATAATTCCTTTGAAAAAGAATTTTGAAGAAAATCTTGCGATATTAAAAGATGAAATGAAATATGACGGCGTTTCGGTAATAATCGCACAACGCGAATGTATCCAAACATTTGCCAGACGAGTAAAAGCGAAGAAATAATGATTAGTGGTTAATGATTAATGGTTAATGATTAATGATTAATGTGGGAATGTGATTAATGAGAGAATGTGATTAATACGACTAACGACTAAATACGGAATACGGAATTACTGAATACTGAATACGGAATACGGAATTACGGAATACGGAATTACGGAATACGGAATTACTGAATACTGAATACTGAATACGGAATACTGAATACGGAATACTAAATAAATAAAATAATAGAATGAAAACAGATATAATATTAGCAGGCGTGGGCGGACAAGGAATATTATCTATTGCAGCAGCAATAGGACTTGCAGCCATCGAAAATAAATTGTTTATAAAGCAAGCCGAAGTACACGGAATGAGCCAACGCGGCGGCGATGTGCAATCAAATCTTCGCATATCCGACAAAGAAATTGCTTCGGATTTAATTCCGACAGGCAACGCCGATATTATCGTTGCAATAGAGCCGATGGAATCGTTGCGGTACTTACCGTATCTGAGTAAAAACGGCAGAATTATTACAAATAATACGCCATACATAAATATCCCGAATTATCCCGAAATTGAAACGGTGATTAACGAAATCAAGAAAAATCCAAAAAATATAATTCTTGATGCCGATGCTATTGCAAAAGATATAGGCTCGCCGCGCTCGTCGAATATGGTTATGCTTGGTGCGGCATCGCATTTTATAAATATTAAATTTGAAAGTATCGAAAATGCCGTTCGCAGTTTATTTTTATCAAAAGGAAGTGATGTTGCCGAACTCAATGTTAAAGCCCTTAATGTGGGACGACGAGAAGTAAATATCTGAAAATGAAACATATATTAATAAATTACAAATCATAAATAAAAATAAAAACAAAAAGACAATGAAAAAAATTTTAATTGCAGTTACATTAATATTGTTTGCATTGCAAGCAATAGCACAACTTGAACGTGTAGAACCGAGCGCAGTTGGTTTGAACGGCGAAAAACTAAAAAATGCCGACAAGATTATTCTCGAATCCATAGAGAAAAAAGAAATTCCGGGAGCGGTACTTGCGATAGTTCGCAACGGAAAAATGGCATACATAAAAGCTTACGGCAACAAACAGGTATATCCCGATATTGTGCCGATGACAGAAAATACGGTATTTGACATGGCATCGGTAAGCAAATCGATGTCCACTGCAATTTGCGCAATGATTCTCATCGAACGCGGACAACTGCGCCTGAACGATAACGTGCGCATGTATATTGACGGATACAAAGGCTGGGAAAAAGAAAAAGGACGCCCCACAGATATAAAAATCATAGATTTGATGACACACACTTCGGGCTTGCCGCCTTACGCAAATGTTGATAGCGTAAAAGCAAAGTACGGCGCGCCAAACAGAGATGGGCTGATTGAACATATCGCAACATGCAAACGCGATTTTGCCCCCAAATCGGATTTTCAATATAGTTGTTTGAATTTTATCACTCTTCAACGAATTATAGAAACCATTTCGGGACAGGATTTGCGTAGTTTTGCAAAACAAAATATTTTTGATGTGTTGGATATGAAATACACCGATTACAATCCCACAGGCGAAACACTTGCACTTTGCGCCCCAACCGAAAAACAAACCGATGGAAGCGTTATATCAGGTAAAGTTCACGACCCGCTGGCTCGCATAATGAACGATGGAATTTCGGGAAATGCAGGCGTTTTCTCTAATGCCGACGATATTGCAATTCTGGCGGCAGCATTACTAAACGGCGGAAAATCGGAACTAAACGGCAAAACAATTTTAAGCCCTCTCACCGTAAAATTGATGCGCACAGTACCACAATCGGTAAAACAGTTTGGACGAACATTAGGTTGGGATATTTATTCGCCCTACGCCTCAAACAATGGCGACATATTCGGATTAAACACCTACGGACACACAGGATACACCGGCACATCGCTGATAATAGATCCCGACACAAAAACAGCCATAATATTATTAACAAACAGAGTTCATCCCGACGACAAAGGCAGTGTTGTACGTCTGCGAGCATTGGTGGCAAACGCTGTTGCAGGGGCGGTGGAATATTAGTCGTAAGTTGTAAGTCGTAAGTCATAAGTCGTAAGTCGTAAGTCATAAGTATTTAGTCGTTAGTCAGGGAAGTTATAAATATTGCTTTTCGCAAAGATGCAAGCCGTAGGTTTGCAACCGTCTGCTTTTGGTTGCAGTCCTAACGGACTGCAATGTTGGCGTGGCGTTCATTGTTTCTACCGAGCGATAATCTCTAACGGGATTTTTTTTGACATCTGTTATAAATTATTTATTTTTCATCACATAATTGCCTTTCATTCTTTTTCAAATTATCTATAAAAACACGGAAAATCAGGCTAAAACTTTTTTTGAAGTGCTATTTTTTGCAAAATAAATTTTTTGCCGGTTTTGCCTGAAAGGCGAAATTTTCATAACCGCAGGTAAGAGAGAGCGTAGCCTGCGGAAAAATGATAATGCAATAAACTGCCTGAAAGGCAGGACTTGTGCGGAAAATCCTGCCTCTCAGGCAGTGATTGTTGTGTGGCATTTACTCCCGCAGGTTGCGGCTGACGCCTTACCTGCGGTTATGAAAAT
>JAITPP010000107.1 GCA_031289385.1 Prevotellaceae bacterium
AATTGACGGTGAAGGTGTTGACGAACTGCAAACTCTGCTCGAACAGCATTTGCCCGAAGTAATATCGCAAGCGCAAGAATCGGCAGCGCATCAAAGTGAGCCTAAGCAAATGAAAATCACATACACGCTTACCGTGCCTGCCGATGTTGTTCCATCGGGCGAAACAATTCGCTGCTGGCTGCCCTACCCTCGCATCGACAATCGCCGCCAAACGAATATCCAACTGCTTTCGGTTAATGCCGACGATTATACCATTTCTCCCGACACGTATTTGCACAAATCGCTGTATATCGAAAAAACGGCGCACGAAAACGAGCCGACGATTTTCAGTTATTCGTTTACAATGTCGGTGGCGGCAGAATGGTTTGGCTTAACGCCCGAAAATATAAAACCTTACGACAAAGAAAGTGAACTTTACAAAAAATATACCGCTCAGCGCGAAACTCATGTGATTTTCACTAAATTGATAAAAGAATTTTCGAAAAAAATTGTTGGAGACGAAACAAATCCACTGCTTGTGTCCAACAAAATTTTGCAATACATAAAAGATAACTATCCGTGGGCAAGTGCTCTCGAATATTCGACAATGGAAAATATTCCCGAATATGTACTTCGCAACAATCACGGCGATTGCGGAATGGTTGGACTTTTGTATATCACGCTGTGCCGTTACAACGGGATTCCTGCAAAATGGCAAAGCGGATTTATGCTTCATCCGGGTGATGTAAATTTGCACGATTGGGCAGAAACGTATTTTGAAGGTATTGGCTGGATTCCCGCCGATCCTTCGTTTATTCGCCGTAGTTTTGCGGATAAAAATGTGAACGAATTTTACTCAAACGGAATAGATGCCTACCGTTGGATTGTTAATGATGATTATTCGCAAGAACTTTATCCTGCTAAAAAATATCCTCGAAGTGAGACGGTTGATTTTCAACGCGGTGAAGTTGAATGGAACGGTGGAAATCTTTACTTTAATAAATGGAATTGGGATATTGATGTTGAATATTAATAATATTAGTCGTAAGTCGTAAGTCGTAAGTTGTAAGTTATAAGTCGTAAGTCGGTTTTTTGTTGATTTGTTGATTTGTTGATTTGTTTAATTGTTTAATTGTTGATTTGATAAAGCACGCAGATTACGCAGATGCGACAGATTTACGCAGATTTTTTTGATAATTAAATCTTTAAAAACTTTATGAACTTGATAAACTTTAAAAACTTTATAACTTTATAACTTTATGAACTTGATAACTCCCGACTTATGACTTACAACTTACGACTTACAACTTACGACTTATGACTTATGATGACTTACAACTTACGACTTATTACAACAATCATATTACTGTTCACACCGTTTTTGCTTTCGGCGCAAAGCGAAATTGCTTTTATTGCCGACACTCAAGCTAAACTTAAATTGGAAAAAATCATCAGCAAAAACGAGCAAAACAAGCAAGCCACCGACTCGCTTTGCGCATATATTCTTCGCCGACAACCAACGGCTCTTTTTATGTTGGGCGACATAGTGAACAGCGGAAGTTCGCTGAAAAAATGGAAAATTATGGATTTGTTTTTTAATGCCTTGCAACAAAAAAATATTAAATATTATGCCATTCAGGGAAATCATGAATATATGTTTGATGCAAAAAAAGGTATGGAAAATTTTGAGCGGCGTTTCGGTAAACTCAACGACAATATCAATTTTCGGGTGATTGATTCTGTTGCGGTGGTAATGATTAATTCCAATTTCACAAAACTTGCAACCGCCGAAATACAAAATATGTTATCGCGTTATGCGGCGGTGATGGATTCGTTGCAGTTGTCGCAAAATGTAAAATGTATTGTTGTGGCTACGCATCATCCGCCGTTTACAAACAGCAAAATTGTAAAACCGTCAAGCGAAGTTGCTGATATGATAGTTCCTAAGTATATTGAAACGCCTAAGGCTGTCGTTTTTCTTAGCGGGCATGCGCATTTGCTTGAAGTTTTTGAATATGGCGGCAAACATTTTTGCGTGATAGGCGGCGGTGGCGGACGCAAGCAACAACAACGAAAAGGCGACAATCAACGTTATAAAAATTTGATTGACGATGCCGAATATTACAGATATTTTTATATAACAACTGTGCGCGATGCAAATTTTTTACACATAAATATACATGGAATGAATATTGATGAATGGACGGAAAAATCAAAAAAATTATTGACTGTTGAATTTTGAATTTAAATTTGCAAGTAATACAAATATTTGTTAAATTTGCACGTCATTGCGAAATTATTATATGTAGAGTAACTTGTGTGCATTAAAAAAAGAAAATTAATAATCAAGAGCCAAGAAGTTAGAGAAATTAAATGAAGTTAGATGAAGTTAAATGAAGTTATAAAAGTTAAATAAAGTTAATTATAAAAATTTTTGATATATCAACTAAACACAAAATCGGAATACTGAATACCATTTAAAATATACAATAGGCAAAATATACAAAAAACAACATTAACAAAAATAATACAGTAAATACAAATTATAACTTTATAAATGTAATAATAAACTTGAAATAACTAATAAATTTAAATTATTATGAAAAAACTTTTAATATTTTCAACCGTTTGCTTATTAATAAGCACTTCGTTATTTGCACAAACATTTTCACGAAAATTAGGCAAAGTAACAAAAGATGAACTCGAAATGACTGTTTACGACAAAGCCCCCGATGCCGAAGCCGTAATATTGTACGAAGATATTGATATGCATTACGAAGTTTCGGACAAAATACGTTTTGTGTACGAATACAAAATCAAAATCAAAATTCTGAAAAAGGAAGGAGCAACTTGGGGCGATAAAGAAATTATGCTGTACAACAGAGGCTCGTCTGACGAATATTTGTCGGGGCTTAAAGCAACGGCGTACAATCTTGTTGATGGAAAAATTGTGGAAAGCGAACTCAAAAAAGATTATATCTTCAAAGAAAAAATTGACGAAAAGCGCACAATGACAAAATTTTCGATACCCGAAGTAAAAGTCGGTACGGTAATCGAATACAAATATAGAATCACATCCGATTATATTTTCAGTATTCCCGACATTAACGTACAACATTCTATACCTGTGATGTACTGCAAATTTAATGTTGATGTTCCCGAATATTTTAAATTTCGTTTGAATGTAAAAGGTTATCATCGATTAAATATTAAACGCACGGGAGGAAATTCAAATTCAGGAGGATATTCATTTATCACAGATGTTGTTTCGTGTGAAACCGAGCACATACCTGCACTCAAAGACGATTCGAATGTTTGGTGTCTTAATGATTTCAGAACAAAAGTTGAATTTGAACTTTCGTCGATACAAATTCCCGGACAAATTGTGCGAAATTATGCCAACAACTGGCAATCGGTAAACGAGGCACTTGAAAAATCTGATTTTAATTCGGATTTGAAAACATCATATCCTTTCAAAAAAGAAGTTTTGGCAATAAAAGAATCAAGCGTCAGCGACAGAGAAAAATTGCGAAACATTTTGAAACTTGTTCAGTCGAAAATGAAATGGAATGAAACATATTCGCTCTTATCCAAAAGTCCGCGCTCGGCAGCCGAAAAAGGCACAGGCTCAAGCGCAGATATAAATTTTGTGTTACATTCGGCATTGCGCGATGCGGGATTCGACATTGTTCCAATTTTGCTTAATCCGCGCAACAAAGGCAGGCTGCCATTGGCGCAGGCTACGCTCGACAATATCAACACTTTTATAATACGAGTAACTTTGGATGGCGAATTTTTGTTTGTTGACGGCACAAATCCACATTCGGATATAAATGTTTTGCCGTCGAACTTGCTTGTCGATCGCGCCCGCGTTTATAAAGTGAACGACGACAGAAGCGGCTGGGTTAATTTAACCAACCTTGCACAAAATACATCATCGTCGGTATTGATTGGCGGCATTGACGAATCGGGAATTTTATCGGGAACGATTAAAAAGAAATATACAAATCAGTCGGCATATTCGTTTGCCAATAAATATGAAAGTTACAAAACGAAAGAAGAATATATCGAATCGGTAGAAAAAGAAGACGGAATGAAAGTTGAGAGTTTAGAAATTGAAGGATTAGACTCGCTGGCAATTACCGAAACCATTAAATTTTCATTAACAACAAATTCAACCGATGAATATATTTATCTTAACTCGCTTGTGTTTCCGTTTATTTCGGAAAATCCGCTGAAACAACAAGAAAGAATTTTGCCCGTTGAATTTAATTATCCAATAAATTACAATATAAGTTGTATAATAACGATTCCCGAAAATTACACATTGGAAGAAAAGCCTGATAATATAAAACTTTCGGCATGTGAAAACGGCATAAAATATTCGTATTTATCGCAACAAACATTAGTTAATTTGCAAATGAAATTCACTTATTCGCTCGATAGAATTATATATCCGTCAAACGAATACAAAGATTTAAGCGCATTTTACGGAATGTTAACGCAAATGAGCGGCAGTCAAATTGTAATTAAGAAAAATCAATAAAAAAATAAAACCCGAAAACAAAATGAAAAGAAAAATTCTGATGATATCAATAATTTTTACTGCGTTTTTTTCAAATGTTTGGGCGCAGGATTTTACAAGAAAATTTGATAATGTTACAAAACAAGAACTTGAAATGACATCTTACAACAAAGCACCCGAAGCCGAAGCAGTAATATTGTATGAAGATGTTGATATTAGTTATGATGTTTCAGGTG
>JAITPP010000111.1 GCA_031289385.1 Prevotellaceae bacterium
CGTATATCTGCGTAATCTGCGTGCTTTTTCAAATCAACAACTAAACAATTAAACAAATCAACAAATCAACAACTAAGCAATTAAACAAATCAACAACAATTCAAATCAACAAAAAGCAAACTTACGACTATCTTAAACAAATATCGGTTCATAAATTTTTATAGAATCGTTTGTCGTTTTTAATTTTTCAAGAAAAAATTTTATCGCTTCTTTTCCTTTTGCACCAAGCGTTACAGTAAAATTATTAACAAATAAATTTATATGTTTTTGCATAGTTTCTTCATCCATTTCTTTTGCGTGTTTACGAACAAAAGGTAAACTTTCGTTGGGATTTTGCATTGCAAACTCAACACTTTTGCGTAAAATTCTGTCGAATTTTTGCTGAATTTCGTCAGGTAAATTTCTTTTTATTGCAATACATCCAAGCGGAATCGGTTGCTGAGTGCGGGTTTCCCAAAGTTCGCCAAGATCGGCAATTAGTTGCAATCCTTTGTTTTTGTAAGTAAAACGCCCTTCGTGAATAAGAACTCCTGCATCAACTTCGCCATCCAAAATTGCCGCTTCGATATCCGAAAAAAGATATTCGCGAAGTGTTTTTATTTGCGGAAAAAGAAACTGCAATAATGCCGCCGCCGTTGTGTTTTTGCCCGGAATGGCAATATTTAAATCGTGAATTTCGTCGCAATATATTTTTGTTTTACTCACAAGCAAAGGTCCGTTTTTTTGTCCGAGCGCGCTTCCTGAATTTAAAATCATGTATTTATCCGAAATGTGCGAATAAGCATTAAAACTGAGTTTTGTAATATCAGAATCGGCAGACATCGCAAGTTTGTTAAGTTCCTCAACATCTGCCATATATACATCAAAATCAAGATTTTCGGTATCAATTTTATGATGCACAATTGCATCGAAAATAAATGTGTCGTTGGGGCAAGTAGAAAAGCAAAGTTGTAATTTCATTATTTTATTATTTTTATTTGTTGTGATTGTAAATTATTTAAAAAATCAAAAACGGTATTTGCCAGATTATTCAAGGCAAGCGCAATATCCCACTTGCTTTTATCGCGCGGTTCGATATAATTTGAAATGGTGCGAATTTCTAAAAACGGAATTTTTTCCGACAAGCAAACATAAAAAAATGCTGCGCCTTCCATTGTTTCAATATCGGCATTAAACATTGTTTTTATTTTTTCGATTTGATTTTGCTCGCCGCTTGTTGTATCAACGGTTATGCCGCATACGGATTGAATATTTTTCAAATCAAATATTTTCAGATACGGGCATAATAATTTTCCGCAGGTAAAAGGTTCTGCGTTTTCGTTCATCAGTTTTTCGTCGAATAACGTCGAAAATTTGTGCGGATATGTAATGCCCAAATTTCCGAAAATTTCGCTTTCTACAACAACGGTTGTGCCTATCGTTATGTGATTTACGAAACTTCCGGCAATCCCGATATTCAATATCAAATCGAAATTTGCGTTGTGCAGTTTTTTTGCGAGCGCGTATGTTGTAAATGTGCAACCTATTCCTGTTGTGCAAAAATCAATATTGTGATTTTGCAATGATTTCAATTTTTCGCGAATGTGTTGTAATTCAAGCGTTGTAGCGGATGTTATTAAAATATTCATCTTGTAATTTGCATAAAATTTTATATTTATTTGTTATTGATTTTGTTGTTTCAACAAAAATCAGTATAATTGTGTAAAATTAAAAAAAATATTGAATATGTTTGAAAATACATCAGGATATGAAAATTTGCTGATAGAAAATGCAGAAAAAACAAAGCAACTTGCAGAACATTATAAGGCAATTATTGATATTTTGGGCGAAGATTCATCGCGCGAAGGTTTGCTTAAAACGCCCGAACGTATGGCAAAAACCATGCAATTTTTAACACAAGGTTATCAAATCGACCCTGTTGCGATTTTAAATTCGGCAAAATTTAAGGAAGAATATAAGCAAATGGTGCTTGTGAAAGATATTGAATTGTATTCGATGTGCGAGCATCATGTTTTGCCGTTTTTCGGAAAGGCTCATGTGGCTTACATTCCCAATGGATTTATTACGGGATTGAGTAAAATTCCGCGCATAGTTGATGCATTTGCTCGCCGACTGCAAGTTCAGGAACGTTTAACGGTGCAAATTCGTAATTGTATTCACGAAACGCTTAATCCGCTTGGTGTTGCCGTTGTTATTGAGGCACAACACATGTGTATGCAAATTCGCGGCGTGCAAAAACAACATTCGGTAACAACAACATCCGCTTTTACCGGCGCATTTTTAAAAGATATAAGAACACGCGACGAATTTATGCGTTTGATTGGAATTAATTTGCATTAATGCGAATTACGCTGTCAATTAAGATATTGCAAAAATTTTGTGAGATTTGGTGTTTAGCGAGGTTTTTCAGAAACTTCGTCTGTTGTTGTTTTTGTGTTTAAAAAACATTAATATTATTTTGAATTAATTTGCAATAAATATTTCGATTATTTAAGTTATTTACTTACTTTTGTAAAAGATATTTCTCTAATATCTTTTATTTATTATAAATTATTAAAAAAATTAGAATTATGGTGAAAACTATTAAAAAATTATCATTGGCATTAGCAACATTTTTGCTTGCCAACAGCGCCTTCGGGCAACAGAAAATTTGTGTTACTTTACCGCAAATTCAAAGTGTTGAAAGTGTTTCCGGCAGCAGCGATATTAACTGCGCCGGCGGAGACGTTACTCTAAATTTATCAATTCATCAGGAAACAGACCTTTCGTCGGTTGATTTGGTTGGAGAAATCAATAAAGCATTAAGTAGTGCAGGAATTGATTATGTAAGTATAACTAATGCCGTTGCTCCTTTTTCGAGCATTACATTTACTTTTAATGCAAACCAAACGGATAATGCCGACGTGAAAAATACTCGTGTAGTAGTATTTAAATCCGAATCTCAAAATTGTAACAATGGAGTAAAAGTAACCCAAGAAAGTTGCGGCAAATAAACATATAAGTGTTTATATTTAAGAACAGAAAACTATCTTTTTAAGATGGTTTTTTGTTTTTTTTATAAAGTTTGTTTCTTTACAAAAGCACAACAAGTTTTTAATACAAAAAAAACAAATCAAAAAAAATAACCCTAACAAAGTTTAAAACTCCGTTAGGGTTATTATATGGGTTAAGATATTATTATAGCGACTGTTACAAATGTTTTGCGGTTTTCAAATCGCACACATTTATTTTTGCGTTTTTCATTATAATTTTTTCAATCCTTTTGTTTGGGCTTTGTCGGTTACTTCGTAGATGCTTATTGCATAACCGCCGCCTGCCGCCGATTTTTGCGTGAGTTTCGACTTGCTGTCAACAAGC
>JAITPP010000126.1 GCA_031289385.1 Prevotellaceae bacterium
GATTCAAGCACTTCAATCGTTGCTCGCGTATCGGCTTCGGCGGTGTGTGCATTTTCGAGATTTTTTTTGCAATAAAATTTATATGCGGCAACTAATGTGCGTTGTTCCATTTTATGAAAGATATTTTGTACATCTATCATTTTGCGGCGGCGAAAATCTATATCAACGCCTGCACGCAAAAATTCTTCGGCAAGCAGCGGTATATCAAATTTTATTGAGTTGTAGCCTACAAAATCGCATCCGTCAATGTGTGCTGCCAAACTTTTTGCTATGTCTTTAAATGTTGGGCAGTCTTTTACGTCATCGTTGTATATTCCGTGAACTGCCGATGCTTCGGGCGATATTGGTATTGTGGGATTTAACCGCCGAATTTTTATGTTTTCGTCGCCGTTTGGCAACATTTTTATTATACAAATTTCGATTATTCTGTCTTTTGCTATATCAAGTCCTGTTGTTTCCAAGTCGAGAACGACAATTGGATTTTTAATTTTTAATTTCATGTTTTTTATTACAAAAATAAAGGCTGCCTCAACTAAATTGACTTTTGAGACAGCCTCAGTGATTTTATTGTTTTTTATCCAATCATCATTGGCATTAGCAGCATCAGCAAATCGTCTTTTTCGTTTTTGTCGAATGGTAATAAAAGTGCTGCGCGATTAGAGTCTGCCATTTCAATATATACGTTTTGTGAATTTATGTTTGTTAATATTTCTATCAAAAACGTAGATTTGAAGCCTATTTCCATATCTACTCCATCGTATTGGCAAGTAACTTTATCGTCGCCCGAAATTGAGAAATCCAAATCCTGTGCGTAGGATGTCAGTTCGTTTCCTGCAATTTTTAATTTTATGAGATTGCTTGCAGGGCTTGAAAATGTTGCAACACGGCGAATACTGTTCAGAAGATCAATTCTGTCGATTGTAATTCTGTTGGGATTGTTTTTCGGTATTACCGAGTTGTAACTTGGGTAAGTTCCTTCAATCAATCGGCACACGAGCACATAGTTGCTTAACGAAAACAGAACGTTTTTTTCGTCAAATTCTATTTTTACGCTGTCTTCTTCTTTTGTAAGTATCGAGCGTAAAAGGCTTGCCGGTTTTTTTGGAAGAATGAATGAGGCACTTTTTTCGATTGTAACATCTTTGCGTATGTAGCGCACAAGTTTGTGAGCATCAGACGCTACAAATGTAAGAAAGCCTTCTTCGTCGCTGTTCAAATCAAAATAAATACCGTTCATCACGGGACGTAATTGATCATCGGCAGTTGCAAACAAAGTACGGTTAATACTTTCGAGCAAAGCGTCGGCAGTAATTTCTATTGTTGATTTTTTATCAACATCAATTACCGGAAGCGAAGGAAAATCTTCAATATTAGCTCCAAGAATGTTAGATTTTCCCGAGTTCCAACGTATTTCGATAGATAATGTTTCTTCGTCGATTTTAAATGTCAGAGGTTGATCTGAAAATTCGCGAAGCGAGTCGGTAAGCAGTTTTGCAGGAATTGCAATTTCGCCTTCCGACGTAACATTTTCTATTTTCAATGTTGTAACAAAAGTTGTTTCAAGATCACAGGCTGTTATTTTAAGCTCGTTGTCTTTCAATTGAAACAAAAAATTATCCAAAATCGGCAAAGTATTTTTGCTGCTTATCACTTTACTGATTGTTTGTAAGCGATTTAATAATTCGCTACTTGATACTACAAAATTCATATATTTTTTTTTTGATTTAGATATTTATACTTTATTATACCACAGCAAAAATAATAAATTTTTATCATTCCGTATAAATATATATTAAACTATTTATCAACAAAATCAGATATTTTCTTTAATAAAATGTCGAAATCTGTCCATTTTGCAATCGCAATATCCTGATTATCATTCATTATTAAGTAAAAGTTATCAGTGTCGATAAGTTGTAGTTGTCCGTATCGTTCTACGGGCTTGTTTAATGTTATATTTGTAATTATTAGCGATATTTTATTTTTATTTGTTTTCACAATCAATTTGTATGATGGCATTCGGCTGATAATATTTTTTTGTTCTTTTTTATTAATATCAAGCATTTTTGTGTATTCAACGCCATTGAAATAACTTAAATAAGTGCGTATTTTTTTTTCGTCGAACGAATTTAGAAAATTTTGATTTTTAACATCATACAGCATCAATTGGTTGCCTCTGTTATTAAAAATGGTAAACGACTGTTCGGGATTTTCGATATGCTCAACCGTAACGCTTTCAATTTCCGAAGGCAAATATTTAAACACATTGTTGTTGAAATAAAACGATGCGTTTGCGCTGATATAATCAATTGTTTTGTCTATATATCCGGGTATCGAAAGGGCGTAAGCCTGCCTTTTGCCGGTAACCAATCCCACGCAAAGCGTATCTATGCTGCTGATTTTGAAATCGAGTTTTTTTGAATTATCAGAAAAAACTTTTACGTTGAATCCCTGTTTGTTCAGTTTATCAACCGCTTGTTTTGTAATGCTCATTGGCACGGGAAAATCGGCTTGTTGATGCGATAGTGCATAAATTAAATTATCTATTATTTGCAGGTTTGTTGCTTTTCCGTTAGCAAGCCATATTCCGCTATCGTTTTTTTGTAATTCGGTTTTTATCGAGTCGCGGGTTATTACTACAAAATCTATTTCATCTTGATTTATATTACCGAATTTTTTTTCTGAAACAAACAGCATCGGCGCTTGTATTACAAAATAAACGATTATGCAAATAATAAATAATAACGACAGTATTTTAATATTTTTCATTGTTTTATTCGATATTTATTGTTACACATTCAAATATTCGTTTTTGAATTACACAAAGATAATATTTTTTTGAATAAAAACAAAAAAGTGCGGACTTTGAAATCCGCACTCCAATGAAAAATTTATTTATGTGTGTGTAAATAAGGTTAAAGTGGTTTGACTAACATTACCGAGCCTCTGTATTCGTCGCCATCCGCATCTTTGGCATGGTAGTAATATACTCCGGGTGCAACAAGTTTTCCTTTGTATCGTCCGTCCCAGCCGTCTGTTCCATTGTAGAAACATGCGCCCCAGCGATTGAATATCTGTAATTCGTAACCTGCGCCGAAAGTATCGTTAAATCCGTCTTGATTATACGGTGTAAATGCGTTTGGCAAACTTCCGGTAGGTCCTTTTACTTTCAAAATTCCATCTTGATATTCTATTTCATAATTAGCCGCTTCTGCTCCGCTTGCAATTATTGGAAATTCGCCCACAGTATTTGTATTTGCTACCGAGCAGTACAATACGGGAGGAGTAATAATCACAGATTCGTTTTCGCCATATACAAATCCCGAATAACTGTATGTAAATGCAGGATAAGGGTCGCCCAATGTAACCGTGTAATCATCTGCTATAATTATTAATTGCGCAGGATTTACTAATATTGTAATGGTTATTTCGCTTGATGCCCATGAATTATCTCCTGCTTGTTTTATTGTAACAATGGTTGTGCCTACACTTTGCACGGTAACCAAATATGTGCCCGCCGATACGTTATGAATGTCTGCCGATGTTCCCGAAACTTCTATTGTAACAGGCAGTCCGCTTGATGCGGTTACATTAAACGTGAATGGAGCATCGCCGTATGTAAGTTCATAAAAGTCATTAATAACAGTTATTATTTGACTTTTACAACCTTCTCGCATAGAAAGATTTAATGAAACAATACTGTCGCAATCGTGAATTGTAGGAAGAGTTATCGTATAAATTCCTGCTGTATCGTATTCATTTCCATTGAATTGATATTTATCGCCATAACATATTGTATCATAAACATTGATATCATAAGTTGGATTTTTTGTAACATACAGTGTAACAGATGTATCGCATGCTGTTGTGCCGGGAACATTTATATTAAACCAAGTTCCTTCTGTATAAATAATTCCTAAATAATCATAACCTGCATCTCCATTGCAATACGAGCCATATACAGATTTTGGAATATCATGCACTCTGACATCAACTGTTGATGAATCTCTGTCGGCACTTTCGCAGCCGTTTACTTTTTGCGATACATAATATTTTATTAATCCTGCTGCTGGGCTTACCGAATAATTTGTACCTGTGTGTAATGAAGTTCCACCGCTTGTCGAATTATACCAATTAAATGTTGCGCCCGATGTTCCGCTTACCCGTAATGTTATTGATGTTCCGGGACACATTACCGTATCGGCAGGCGATACGAAAGGTGCTGACGGTATCGGATTTACTGTAACAGTAACCACTCTTCTGGTTGCACTTTCGCAGCCATTAACCGCTGAAACATAATAAGTATGAGTACCCACAGATAATATCGGCGTTGTATAACTTGCTCCCGTAGAGGTAAACGGTATGCCTCCGCTTGGTTCTGTGTACCAATTATAAGTCAAACCTCCGCTTAGTGCAAACGTTGTTGTTTCGCCATAACATATACTTGTTGTTTGTGGATTTACTGTTGGTGCATTTGGTAAAGCGTTAATTGTTATGCTTACAAGAGTTCGCGTTGCACTTTCGCAGTTTGTTGTATTATTTTTTGCGGCAGCATAAGCATTATCTGTTCCTACTGAACTTCGGCTTGGTGCGGAGGTAATACTTCCGCCGCTTGCAGCTGTGTACCAAACAACAGTTTCATCGTTGCCAACATTTGCGCTTGCTGTGTGAGTGTTACCATCATAACAGACTGTGTCATTGTTCGCTATTGGTGCATTTGGTAAAGAGTTTATTGTTATGTTTACAAGAGTTCGTGTTGCACTTTCGCAGTTTGTTGTATTATTTTTTGCGGCAGCATAAGCAGTTGTTGTTCCTACTGAGCTTCGGCTTGGTGCAGAGGTAATGTTTCCGCCGCTTGCAGCTGTGTACCAAACAACAGTTTCACCGTTGCCAACATTTGCGCTTGCTGTGTGAGTGCTACCATCATAACAGACTGTGTCATTGTTTGCTGTTGGTGCATTAGGTAAAGCGTTAATATTTAAGCTTACAAGTGTTCGTGTTGCACTTTCGCAGTTTGTTGTATTATTTTTTGCGGCAGCATAAGCATTATCTGTTCCTACTGAACTTCTGCTTGGTGCGGAAGTAATACTTCCGCCGCTTGCTTCTGTGTACCAAACAACAGTTTCATCGTTGCCAACATTTGCGCTTGCTGTGTGAGTGTCACCATCATAACAGACTGTTTCATTGTTTGCTATTGGTGCATTTGGTAGAGGATTTACTGCTACGGTTGCTGCTGCGCGTCCGCTCTCTGTTCCTGAAACTGTTTGCGAGACGTAATATATTGTAGTTGTTGTTGGATTTACCATATGTGTAGTTCCCATATATGTTGCCGTACCGCCACTTGATACAGAATACCAGTTAAATGTTGCGCCTGATTCTCCGCTTGCTCTAAGTGTTGCATAATCACCTTCACATATTGCCGTATCGGATGGTGATACCGTTGGATTTGC
>JAITPP010000131.1 GCA_031289385.1 Prevotellaceae bacterium
TTTTTCTTTCTTTTTGCGTTGATACACAAATTTTTGATAATCTTCAATTCGGCAAATCGGTGCTTCTGTACTGGGCGAAATTTCAATCAAATCCAAGTTCAGTTGTTTTGCAAGTTTAAGAGCATCGGCAAGTGTATAAATTCCCGGATTTTCTATATTTTCGCCTATAAGTCGCACTTTCGACGCTATTATTTCTTGGTTAATATGATTTTCGTCTTCCTTTCCCCTATTATTTTGATAGGGGCGATTGTAATTGCTGTTCCTGTTCCTGTCATAATTAGGATTAGGTTTAAAAGGCTTTTTGTGAAAAGGTGTTGCTATTGTTTTGTCCTCCAAAATTTAGTTAATAATAATTTATTTTTAATAATATTTTTAATAATATTTTTAATTTTTCAACGTTTCTTCTATTTCAATTTTAACAGTTTCGATAAATTTTTCTACTGTCATCGTTCCTTTATCGCCTTCGCCTTGCTTGCGCACCGATACCGAATTTATACCTTCTTCTTTCTCTCCAACCACCAGCAGATAAGGGATTCGCTTCAATTCGTTTTCGCGTATTTTTTTGCCTATCGTTTCGTTTCTGTCATCTATGAAACCGCGAATATCGGAATTATTTAGGACATTTAAAACTTTTTGTGCAAAATCATTGTATTTTTCGCTCACGGGCATAATAACAAATTGTTCGGGTGTGAGCCACAACGGGAATTTTCCGCCTGTATGTTCAATCAATACCGCCACAAAACGTTCCATCGAGCCAAACGGTGCGCGGTGAATCATTACCGGACGATGTTTGGCATTGTCTGCGCCTGTGTATTCAAGTTCAAAACGTTCGGGAAGATTATAATCAACCTGTATTGTTCCAAGTTGCCATTTGCGTCCTATTGCATCGCGTACCATAAAATCAAGTTTAGGTCCGTAAAATGCTGCCTCGCCAACTACGGTAACTGTGGGCAATCCTTTTTCGGCTGCCGATTCGGCTATTGCCTGTTCGGCTTTTTCCCAATTTTCGTCGCTGCCTATGTATTTTTCTTTGTTTTTCGGGTCGCGAAGTGATATTTGCGCCTCGTATTTATCAAATTTTAATGTTTTGAATATGTAAAGTACAATATCTATTACTTTACAAAATTCTTCTTTTAACTGGTCGTGGCGGCAAAATATGTGGGCGTCATCTTGTGTAAATCCGCGCACACGTGTAAGTCCGTGCAGTTCGCCGCTTTGTTCGTAACGATATACTGTTCCGAATTCAGCCAAACGCAAAGGTAAATCTTTATACGAGCGTGGTTTGCTTTTATATATCTCGCAATGGTGTGGACAATTCATCGGTTTCAGCAAAAATTCTTCGCCTTCTTGCGGCGTGTGAATGGGTTGAAACGAATCTTTTCCGTATTTTGCATAATGTCCTGATGTTACGTATAATTCTTTTTGTCCTATATGCGGAGTTATAACGGGCAAATATCCGTAATTTTTTTGTACTTTTCGTAAAAAGCTTTCAAGTTTTTCGCGCAAAGCTGCTCCTTTTGGCAGCCACAGCGGAAGTCCCTGTCCTACTTTTTGCGAAAATGTAAACAATTCCAGTTCTTTTCCTATTTTTCTATGGTCGCGTTTTTTAGCCTCTTCAAGCAGCAGTAAATATTCGTCAAGCAGTTTTTTCTGCGGAAATGTTATTCCGTAGATGCGTGTAAGCATTTTATTTTTTTCGTTTCCACGCCAATATGCGCCTGCGATTGCTGTTAGTTTCACCGCTTTTATCATGCTTGTATTGAGCAAATGTGGACCTCGGCAAAGGTCGGTAAAAGTTCCGTTTTCGTAGAATGTGATTGTTCCGTCCTGCAAATCGGTAATAAGTTCAACCTTGTACTCGTCGCCTTTTGCGATATAGGTTTTAAGAGCCTCGTCTTTACTTACCGAGCGGCATATAAAATGTTCTTTTGTACGTGCAAATTCAAGCATTTTTGCTTCAATAGCGGCTAAATCGGCTTCAACAAGGCTTTTATCGCCTAAATCTACATCATAATAAAAACCGTTTTCTATGCTTGGTCCTATTCCAAATTTTACGTGCGGATAAATGGCTTGCAAGGCTTCTGCCATAAGATGCGACGACGAATGCCAAAAAGTGCGTTTGCCTTCTTCGTCATCAAATTTGTGAAATTTTATGCTTGCATCAATATTTATCTGTCGGCTTAAATCCCACACTTCGCCGTTCACCGAAACGGAAAGTACGTCGGCAGCAAGGCGCGGACTAATGTCGTGCGCTATCTCTAAACCTGTTGTGCCTTCTTGATATTCACGTATACTGTTATCAGGAAATGTAATTTTTATCATTATTATTTTCTTATTAAAAAAGCCAGCAAAGATACAAAACAATTATGAATTACGTATTAATTTTTATGATTTTTTTTGTTAGAGGCAAGATTTTAGAGCTAAAAATCTTTGTTCTGACGAGATTTTAACCTCGTTCGCGCCGATTTTCGGTGCATTTCATTTCTATACTTAAATTTAAAATTTCTCTTATTAATGATTCACCTTTCGTAATTCGTAATTGATTTTTACCTGTGCAAATCTGCTTCATCTGCGTTATCTGCGTGCGTCCGTAATTCGTAATTGATTTTTATTTGCGTGCTAATATTTTCAAATCAACATCTAAACAAATCAACAACTTACGACTTATAACTTACAACTTACGACTAAAATTATAGTATATATCATATATATTTTATACATTTGCAAAAAAATTAATTTGTTGATTATGGAAAATAACGAAAAAAAACGGAAACTGATTGATATATCGGATAAAACGGGCAAAATTTTGGGCATGATGGCGGTGAAAAATAATATGAGTTTCAAGGCTTATATTGAAACATTGCTTGACGACAAAGCCGACGAATTTGCCGAAAATGAAAATTTTATCGTATGGAAAGACGAGAAAAAGCAACAAACAAAAAAAATCTAAACAAAACTAAATAAATAAACAACATGAACAAATACACAGGGCTTACTGCCAGCGAAGTAATTGTAAGCAGACAAAAACACGGCGAAAATATTGTTACGCCACCCAAACAAACTTCATTATGGAAATTATTTTTTGAAAAATTTAATGACCCTATCATTAAAATCCTTTTGGTTGCTGCCGTTTTATCGTTTGCAACATCATTTTTTACCAACGATTTTATTGAAACAATCGGAATTGTATGCGCAATAATTTTGGCGACAGGCGTGGCTTTTTGGTTTGAAACCGATGCAAAAAAACGTTTCGACATACTCAATAAAGTTAATGATGATATTCTTGTAAAAGTTATTCGTGATGGCGAAATTTGCGAAGTTCCTAAACAGCAAATCGTTGTAGATGACATTGTATTGATTGAAATAGGCGAAGAAATTCCTGCCGACGGCGAACTGCTGGAATCAATATCGCTGGTAATTAATGAATCAACTCTTACCGGCGAACCAATGATTTCGAAAACAACAAATCCTAAATTTTTCGACAACGACTCAACATATCCATCAAATATGCTAATGCGCGGCACAACCGTGATAGAAGGCAGCGGAGTGATGAAAGTGAAAAGCGTAGGCGATAATACCGAATTTGGCAATGTAGCCCAGCAATCGACAATAAAAAGCGATGAAAAAACACCGCTGAACCTGCAACTGTCGCGCCTTTCAACGTTCATCGGTCGCGCTGGAACAATACTTGCCGTTCTTATTTTCGCAATAATGATTTTAAAAGGATTTCTCAACGGAAGTTTGCTCAACGGCTCGTGGATTGATATTTCCAAAAATATTTTAGATTATTTCATGGTTTCGGTAGTAATAATAGTGATGGCAGTTCCCGAAGGTTTGCCCATGAGCATTTCGCTGAGCCTTGCAATGAGTATGCGCAAAATGTTGAAAACAAATAATCTTGTACGTAAAATGCACGCCTGCGAAACTATGGGCGCAGTAACCGTTATCTGCACCGACAAAACAGGAACTCTTACCCAAAACGAAATGCGCGTTCATTCAATTCTTAATTACGATATTAATTCTGATAATGCGATAATTGACGATTTGGTTGCGATACGTCCACCGCAAAAAAATCATGACAAACATCCTGGAACACGGCCCCTCAGGTAAGTGTTCACTGAAAACGCAACGTTTGAGGACTCTGCGCATATTCGGGGCC
>JAITPP010000351.1 GCA_031289385.1 Prevotellaceae bacterium
ATCAGTTTTTTTATCAATAAAATCGTCTAAACGCTTGCGATAATATGCAACAACATTTTTCACATAACTTGCATCTTTAAGTCGTCCTTCTATTTTGAAAGATGAAATTCCCGCATCAATCAAATCTTCTAAATGTGCCGATAAATTTAAGTCTTGCAGCGACAACAAATGTTTATTTTTCACTATCATTTTTCCGTTTTTATCAACCAAATCGTAAGTCGAACGGCAAGGCTGGGCGCAGCATCCGCGATTTGCACTGCGTTGGGCAAGCGATTGGCTAAGATAGCATTGCCCGCTGTAACTTACGCACAGTGAGCCATGTACAAAAAATTCCAATTCGATATTTGTGTTTTTTGCAATTTCGGCAATTTGCGTCAGCGACAATTCACGAGCCAAAATCACACGTTGAAAACCTGCGTTTTCTAAAAATTTTACCTGTTCCGCATTTCTGTTGTTTGCTTGTGTTGATGCGAAAAGCGGAATAGGCGGCAAGTCCATTTCAAGCAGCGACATATCTTGAATTATCAACGCATCGCAACCGATATTATATGCGTTTATTGCAAGTTGCCGCGCTTGTTCAAGCTCGTGTTCATAAAAAATTGTGTTTTCGGTGATATAAATTTTTGCGTAATAACGATGTGCATACGTTACCAATTTTTCAATATCGGCAATAGAATTTGCAGCCGATTCTCTTGCACCAAAACTGTTTGCGCCAATGTACACAGCATCAGCACCATGCTCGATTGCTATCTTTCCGAGTTCATAATTTTTTGCAGGAGCAAGAAGTTCTAATTTTTGCATCGTTTTATTAAAAAACCTCATAATATTCTTATGAGGTTTTCACATTATCAATTCTTAAAAACATTAACCTATTTGCAAACAACTTTCATTTGAGCCTGTGCGTTTGCGCTCAATTTCGGGTCGCTTACTTTTTTATAATTTTGACACGCTTTTGCGTTGTTTCCACTGCTTTGATATGCTGCGCCCAAATAATAATATACTTGGTCTGATGCTTTCAACGAAATACTTTTTTCCAATGCGCTGATAGCATTTTTATAATCTTTAATTTGCGAATATGAAACGCCCATTATTAAATACGCACTTTCGCTTTCAGGATTATATTCAACCGCTTTTTTTGTTTTATCAATTGCTGTCTTATAATCTTTTGCTCTTTGCGCCGTTTGCGCCTCTTTCAGATATGATGACGCAACAAATTTTTTAATTTTTTCGATAGCCTCATCGTCGCCTGTTTTGTTAATGGTTTCAATGGCTTTGTCAAATTCGCCATCTTTTGCATAATCGGCAGCCTGAGCCGAATAAATTGCATTTACTTTTTCTGCAACACTTTCTTTTGTAATGTCTGCATTTCCATATTTTTCGGCGGCTGTAAGCGATTTGTTAAAATATTCTATCGCTTCATCATACTTTCCTTCGGCAGCCAGCGAATTTGCAATTGTCGAATACAACTGTGGAATTGTATTTTTGCAATTTGCTTTTATTCCATCAACAGTTTCGGCGGCATCTTCGTCGGTTATTGCCAAAGCAGAAGTGTACGCCGCCTCTAAATCCGTAACAGCCTGCTTATAATTTTCGGCTTGAATTGCTTCTGTTCCTTTGTTAAACTGTTCAACAACAGCATTAATGTCTTGAGCTTTTACTCCAAAAGAGATTACCAATGCAAATAATGGTAATAATAAAAATTTCACTTGTTTCATTTCTGTATTTTTAAATTATTTAAATATTTTATATTGCAATATTACAACTTTTATGCCAAACAACAAAATTTATGATGTTATTTTATATCTTTATTTTATATAAAATATTTATAATAAGCATATTAAATGGTAAAGAAAAAATATTAAAATTTAATAGCATTGTTTTATTTTTTTAACCACAAGGTACACAAAGTTTTTTCACAAAGAAACTTAAATATTCAACATATAACATTTTTTAAAGTTTTATTTTAGAAAATTAGGTATCTTTGTTGGCATTTTTTAAATAATAATGAAATTATATTTGATAAAATTATATTTGGGGTTCATATTTTATATTGTATTCTGCTTTTCTGTTTCGGCTCAAGATTATATTCCGCTTGACTCGCAGAGAAGTGCATATTTGCATTTGTTGCAGCAGGCAAAACAATTACACAATCAATATCAATTTGCCGAAGCGATTGCCGTTTGCGAAAATATAATAAATTCGGGTGCGGCAACATCCGATATTTTAGATTCTGCAAAACTTCAAATTGTTGTTTGCGAAAATTCGCGAAATCTTGTGCATTATTTGTTCGAGCCTAAAATTGTGGGAAAACTGAAAGTCGAAAACGATGATTTCATTGCTTATTACGATAAAATCAAAAACGGATATTTTGCACCTCATTCAAAATCTATGCTAATGAACGCCGACAAAGGCAAAGAACAGAATTTACCTCTTGTTTTTTACCCAAACGAAAACAATGAAAATTCAAATATAATTTATTTTTCGAGTTACGGTAAATATGGCGAAAGCGGCTTGGATATTTACAAAATTCATCGCATTAACGACACCGTTTGGAGTGAACCCGAACTGCTTGAAACAACCGTAAACACTCAATTCGACGAGATATATCCTTACATTACCGAAGATGGAAAAACACTTTATTTTGCATCAAAAGGACATTACGGAATGGGCGGTTTCGACTTGTTCAAATGCGCTTTCGACGAAGAAAAAGGAACGTGGAAACAGGCAGAAAACTTAGGTTTTCCGTTTTCGTCGCCTTACGATGATTTTTTATACATTCCCGACAATGATAATGATTACGCCTGTTTCGGCTCTACCCGTAATTGCGAAAACAAAGATGTTTTTGTGTATAAAACCGAAATAATTTTTAATCCCGAATACAAATCAATTGACGATTACGAATTGCTGCAAAAAATATCAAATCTTGATGTTTTTACCGAAACCGAAAACAACAGCGAGAACGAAAACGACATTACAGAAGTAAATATAGCAGGATTGGAAAACAACAAAGATTATATAAAAATGCTGAAAACTGCGCGATATTACACCAACAAATTTAACGAAATACAAAAATCGCTTGACGTTTTGCGCAACAAATTGTTTGATACCGAAAATGCCGAAGAACAAAAAAACATCGAAAAACAAATATTAGATAACGAAAACGAATTGTTTGACATGCAATCGTTGGTAAGCGAACTGTCGATATACATAAGCAAATCGGAATACAATTTTATAACAAAAGGAATACAACCTTCGATAAGCGACGATTTGAAAACTATTGTAAATATTGAATTTCCACAAAAAAAAGAAGAAAAAATCAATATCGAAATTTTCGGTAAAAAAACATCCGATAACATACAAACAACGCCAAATATTGAAATGAAAACCCCTGCGCTTACCGAACGCGATATGTTTGGATTTGAAGTTAATGGAAAAATAATTATCGCTCAAAATTATGTTTTACCGTCGGGATTGGTTTACAGAATACAGGTTATTTCTGTTCCTGCAAACAAAAAAGTTGAATCCGATTTTTTCAAAAATTGCAGTCCCGTAACAACAGAATTATATAACGATTTATGCAGATATTACATAGGTTTATTCAGAAAACAATCGGATGCCGAAAACGCAATGGCACAGTTAAAAATATTAGGATTTAAAAATATTTTTATTTCGGCATACAACAACGGCGAAATAATAACTTTGCGCGATGCCAAAAATATAGAATCGAAAAAAATACAGCCTACAGCCGAATCAAGTAAAAAAACAGATGTTCATGTTAATAAAATTTATAGAATTACAATTGGACCTATTGACTCAAAAGAACCTGTTGTACAATTAATTAACGACTTTTCAGATGGAAAAGACATATCCAAAATAATTAATTCCGATAATAAAATTATATATAATGTCGGAAATTTTACTACCTTTGAGCAGGCTGTCGATTTACGAGATAAACTTATTAATAGCGGAATCGCAAGCGTAAATATTAACGAAATTGTACTTAATAACTAAATAAAAATGACAACAATTATAGTTCTTATCGTTTTAGGCGTTTTACTTTTAGTGGCAGAAATTGTAGTGCTGCCCGGATTTGGTTTTGCAGGAATTGCAGGCGGCATATCAATTATTGTTGGAATTATAATGTCATACAACATTAGCAGTATTGCTGGACATATTACCGTTTTTGCAACAATCGTTTTATGCGTTATAGCAATGCGTTTTTCGCTTAGAGCAAAAACATGGCGGCGTTTGGCATTAAACAAAAGCATCGACAGCACCGTAGATGTTTCGCCATCGCTGAAAAATATACAGATAGGCGACGAAGGTATTTCAATTACACGGCTATCGCCAACAGGCAAAGTTCGTATAAAAAACATAGATGTCGAAGCCCGCAGCATACTTGAATTTATTGAGCATAATAAAGAAATTGTTGTAATAAAATTTGAAGATTCGAAAGTAATAGTAAAAGAAAAAATATAAAAATTAAATGTTTAAAAAATTATTAATTATAAAAAATAAAAAATTATGGAAAATTTAGACTTTACATTAGTAATCTGGATTGGCGTTGCAATAGTAGCAATATGGTTTATCTCATATTTTGTTCCAATCGGACTATGGTTTCAAGCAATGCTTTCGGGCGTTAAAGTATCGTTAATGCAACTTGTGTTGATGCGTTGGCGTAAAGTATCGCCGCTAACAATTGTTCGCTCGATGATTACAGGAACAAAAGCAGGACTGAAACTTGACGCAAACCTTCTCGAAGCGCACTATCTTGCCAAAGGAGATGTACCCAAAGTTGTTAATGCCCTTATTTCGGCAGATAAGGCAAATATTTCGCTCGATTTCAGAATGGCAGCGGCTATCGACCTTGCCGGACGCGATGTTTTTGAGGCAGTACAAATGTCGGTAAACCCCAAAGTTATCAACACGCCGCCGGTTACAGCAATGGCAAAAGACGGAATTCAACTTATTACCAAAGCACGAGTAACCGTTAGAGCAAACATCAAACAATTAGTGGGCGGAGCAGGCGAAGATACCGTTTTGGCGCGTGTTGGCGAAGGCATTGTATCGTCGATAGGCTCGTCAATATCACATAAAGCAGTGTTGGAAAATCCCGATTCAATATCAAAAGTTGTATTAGCCAAAGGTTTGGATGCAGGAACAGCATTCGAAATTTTGTCTATTGATATTGCCGATATAGATATAGGACGCAATATTGGCGCAGTTTTGCAAATGGATCAGGCAAATGCCGATAAAAATATAGCACAGGCAAAAGCCGAAGAAAAACGCGCAATGGCAGTGGCGATAGAACAAGAAATGATAGCAAAATCACAAGAAGCGCGCGCCAAAGTTATAGAAGCCGAAGCACAAATTCCGCTGGCAATAGCCGAAGCATTTCGTAGCGGCAACTTGGGCATAATGGATTATTATAAAATAAAAAATATACAGGCAGATACCGAAATGCGCGACAATATAGCAAAGCCAAAACGAAATAATTAACAATTAACAATAAAAAATTGATAATTATAAAAAAAGTTTTGTATCTTTGTCGCCCAAAATCGCAATAACCATGCGATAAAGTTTAGGTGAGGTGGGTGAGCGGCTTAAACCAACAGTTTGCTAAACTGTCGTACGGGAAACTGTACCGCGAGTTCGAATCTCGCCCTCACCGCTGAAAATTAATACTTTGCAAAAGACTGCTGAAAAAAAAATCAGCAGTTTTTTTTGCTTTATGTACATAAATTTACAAAAAGTATGTGCTTTTGTACGTAAATGTTGTTCAATTGTTGTACAAAAATTTTGCAAGTTTTTTTTGCCTCACCCTGCAAGAATTGTATTTAAATAATATTAAAAATAGTTATATTTTGCTGATAATAAAATAGTTGTTGAAAAATTTTAAATTAAGGTTTAATGGATAAACAATGATGATAAAACCACTGTAATGATTTAATTTTTATTTTATTTACACGACTCCAATTTTTTGCGGAAAGAGAGGGATTCGAACCCTCGATACCCTTACGAGTATAACGGTTTTCGAGACCGTCCCGTTCGTCCACTCCGGCATCTTTCCTTTTCATAGCAAAAAATCTCAAAAATCATACGACTTTTGAGATTTCAGACATTCTGCGGAGAGACAGGGATTCGAACCCCGGGAACCTCTCAGTTCAACGGTTTTCAAGACCGCCGCAATCGACCACTCTGCCATCTCTCCAAAATGGGAGTGCAAAGATAGTAAACTTTATTTTATTGACAAATATTTTTAAAATATCTTTTTTTTAACGCTTGCCGTAAATTATTTATTTTCGTTGATATTTGTTGTGCGTAGTATATGTTTTTATTAAATTGGCAATTAAATAAATCAGCAATAAAAATCATCAATAAAAAATGCAACAAACAATAAACAAATTACATTAAATTGTATTACTTTTGCGAAATTTTGAGGCTGTATCAAAAGTTTTTTGCACACAGATAACACAGATTTACACTGTTTTTTATATTGTTGATTATAAAATTATTAAATGACAGTAAATCCCCTTTTATATCTGCGCAAATACGTTCAATCAGTGTTATCTGTGTGCTTTTTATGCAGCCCTGTATTATTAACTTATTAAATTAATTAAAAATTATGAGAAATTTTTTAACTTTTATTATGTGTTTTGCAAGTATAGCGTTCGCGGCTTGCGATAACGACAAATTGCCAGAGCCTGTTTTGGATGTTGTTACCGATTCGGATATAATTGTGTTTTCGGCAAGTGGCGGCAATGTTGAAATTATTGTTGAAACAAACGTTGCAGATTGGACTGTCGTTTCAAATAAAGATTGGTGCATTGTAGAAAAACTTGATGGAAAATTTTCAATTTCATGTAGCCTGAACGAAAATTTAGAAGCGGCGGAAGATGCTACAGTAACGGTTTCGGCAAGAGAAACATCAAAAATCATAACCGTTAAACAGCCCGGATTAACAAATCTTAGCGAAAACGGAACATCCAACAGTTATATTGTAACGCAATCGGGAACTTATTCGTTTTCGGCAAACGTAATAGGCAACGGGGCTGCGGGTATAATTGGCGGTGCTGTTTTTCATACAAACAATCCTGCGATTGCGCCCGAATCGGCAAAACTTTTGTGGCAAGATTATTTTAACAATGGCGCAGGACTTATTTCTTCCGTTAAATTAGACAAAACAAAAACACGGGTAATTTTTACAACTCCCCAAACCTTTGTACATGGCAATGCGCTTATTGCAGTGTGCGATGCCAGCGATAATATTTTATGGAGTTGGCATATATGGATGCCCGAAACAGAAATAATTTCGTTAAATTCAGAAACGGGATATGAAATTATGAATCTGAATTTGGGCGCAATAACCGCCGAACGTGCAAATCCTAAAAATTACGGAATGTTATACCAGTGGGGACGCAAAGAGCCTTTTCCTGCCGCAGCAACATTAACAGGAAGTACCACAACAGTTGGCGCACCGCTTTACGATATGCAAGGCAATGGAATTTCAATACAAAATTCGAGTTGGACGGATTTAACAAATAATAATCTTATTTATGCCATACAAAATCCTACCGTATGCCTGTCGAATTATGCGCAATATCCTACATCACGCGACTGGCTTAAAGCCGATAAAAGCGAAAATGCTTTGTGGGGAAATCCCAATGGCAACGAAAAAGACAGCGAAAATAATTATATCAACAAAGGCTCAAAATCGTGCTACGACCCGTGTCCTGTTGGTTGGCGAGTTCCGCCTGTCGATGTTTTCAGAAACTTTGCTACATTAAACGCATATAATATGGCATACGATATTTCCGATTTTAACATAGCAGATATGGATAATAATGGAATTTTGGATATCGCTGATTACAATTACGGTTGGGTGTTTAAACTCGGCGAAAATGTTTCCTCATATTTTTCGGCAGCAGCCCGTTTTGATGGACAATATGCCATGCTTATGGGAAGTGTAAGCGGATATTGGGGAACATATTGGTGTAATGCGCCTTATAACAATAACAATGGCACAAGTTTTGTACCGCTTTCGTTTCAGGTAAAAAATTATAATGGAAGCGACGGCATTGCCATAATGATGTTTTTTAATGCTTCGCGAGCCGATGCGTATTCGGTAAGATGTATAAAAGAATAAAACAAATATTAAATATTTTCTAAAAACATTTAGTTTTAATAATTTTATTTGTAACTTTGCGAACAAATAAAATTAAATTATATTAAAAATTAAAAATTAAAATTTATGTTTAAAAATCATCCAAAAGGATTAATAGTCGCATTTTTCACTAATATGGGTGAAAGATTCGGATTTTATACTATGATGGCAATATTAGTACTGTTTCTTCAAGCTAAATTTGGCTTATCTGAATCAGTTGCAGGAGACTATTATAGTTGGTTTTATTTTGCAATTTATGCGCTTGCTTTAATTGGAGGTATTGTTGCAGATAAAACAAAAAAGTACAAAACGGTTATTTTATTTGGGCAAATTATAATGTTTGCAGGGTATGCAGTAATTGCTGTGCCCGGTATGTCATTAAATATGACTCTTGTTGGATTAGTAATTATTGCGCTGGGTAATGGATTTTTCAAAGGTAATTTACAAGCTGTTGTTGGGCAATTGTACGATAATCCTCAGTATTCAAAACAACGTGATAATGCTTTTATGTTGTTTTATATGGGTATTAACATAGGTGCATTTTTTGCGCCTTTTATTGCATCGGGAATTAGAGATTGGTGGCTCGAAGTTCATGGATTTTTACACGATGGCAGTTTACCTTCATTGTGTCATCAAATGATTAATCATACACTTGGGGATACAACTCAACTACAAGCATTGGCAAATTCTGTGATTATAAGCGGACAACCTGTTGTTGATTTGAAAGCGTTTGCTCAAAATTATATAGATGTGTTCTCACGAGGCTACAATTGGGCTTTTGCCATTGCAGCAGGAGCGATGATAGTATCACTATTGGTATATTTAATATTTAACAAATTGTTACCATCAAAAAGTAAAGAAGAGATAGCATCTATGATAAAAGAAAAAACGGAATCAAAAAAACAAGTAAATTTGTTACAATATGTTGTACCAACAGTGTTATTTGGACTTACAACTTTTACATTTTACATAATCGGAGAATTATTAGGAGTTAAGGAAATTAATTATAAGACAGGGCTTGCAGTTGGTTTATTTGTCGCATTTGTTTCATATATGTTTTTAATATCAACAAAAGAAGAAAGACCACGAATAAATGCTCTTTGCATAGTTTTTTTTGTTGTTATTTTCTTTTGGATGTCTTTCCATCAAAACGGATTAACCCTTACTTTGTTTGCTCGTGATTATACCGTAAAAGAAGTAGGCGAATTTACGTTCTTATTTTTTAATTTGAAGTCTATTCTTTGTGTTATAGCAACTATTGGAGGTGCGGTATTAGCCCTTTCAAGCAAAAACACAAAACGCCGTATTGTTGGAACTGTTTTAGTGCTTATATTTGGTGCGTTATCATATTATTTAACAACAACTTATGGTGAAAAAAATCCAATATCTCCTGAAACATTTCAATCTTTTAATCCATTATTTATTGTAGCATTAACACCTTTAGTTATGGGCTTATTTACCTATTTAGGAAAAAGAGATAAAGATCCTTCAACCCCTCGCAAAATAGGATTAGGTATGATTATTGCCGCAATAGGATTTATAATTGTGTTAGTAGCATCATTAAATTTGGTTTCACCACATTTACTTGGCGGCGCAGCAACGCCCGATAGTTCAAGAGTTTATCCATATTGGTTAATGAGTAGTTATTTAGTTCTTACTATTGCCGAATTATGTTTAAGTCCGATGGGGCTGTCGTTTGTTTCAAAAGTAGCACCCTCGCGCTTTCAAGGTTTAATGCAAGGCGGATGGTTATTGGCAACTGCGGTTGGTAATAAATTCCTATTTGTAGGAAGTCTAATGTGGGGACGTATTGATCTTTATTTGCTTTGGGGAATTTTTGTAATTTGCTGTTTGCTTTCAGCAGCATTTATATTTTTAATTATCAAACGTTTAGAAAAAGCAACAAAATAGAACTTGATTTAATATATCACAAAAACCTCTGTCCATTAAACGGCAGAGGTTTTTTGTTTGCAAATTATTATTAACTTTGTAAAATA
>JAITPP010000234.1 GCA_031289385.1 Prevotellaceae bacterium
TACGCATGAGCGATACCATGCCCGGATTGGTTGAAACATCAACAAATCTTGCAATAGTAAAATCGGACGCTGGAAAAGTTCAAATAAAATGCCTGTTGCGCAGTTCGGTTGATACGGCAAAAGCATATCTTGCCGACACAATGGAATCGGTATTTCGTATGGCAGGCGCAAAAGTTGAATTTACAGGCGGATACAGCGGTTGGAAACCAAATGTAAAATCGCCTATACTTGTTGTGATGCAGGAAACATACAAAAAACTTTACAAAAAAACTCCCGAAATAAAAGCCATACACGCAGGTTTGGAATGTGGAATTTTTGGCGGAATTTATCCTAAATGGGATATGATTTCATTTGGACCAACAATTCGTCATCCCCATTCGCCCGACGAAAAAGTAAACATCGCTACGGTTGATAAATTTTGGAAGTTTCTTGTTGCTACTTTGAAAAATGCACCGAAGAAATAGTTATTAGTGATTAATGATTAATGGTTAGTGATTAATGGTTAGTTGTTAATGATTAATGGTTAATGGTTAATGGGGAAGATAGAGAAGTTAATTGGAAATATTTATTAATTGAATGATTTTTTGGACTTTGCGGTTTTAATAATTTTTTAACCGCAAAGTTCTTCAAATTAATATTAACTCAACAAATAAGCGATTAAACAAGAAGTTATAGAAGTTAAGAAGTTAGAAGAAGTTAAGAAGTTAGAATAATGGCGAATTTTCAACTCAACAAATAAACAACTCAACAAATAAACAAATAAGCAAATCAACAAATAAACAATTAAACAACTCAACAAAAAAAAACCAACAATATGAAAAAAATAATTTTATACTTGATTTTATTTATTTTTGTTTTGCCGCTTTTTTCGTGCGGACAAACAAATAATGACAGTTCAATAAACGGATTGATTATTGATGCATCTATTAAAAATGAAGTTGAAAAAAATATTAGTAGTTTAAACTTTGGAGAAGTACAAGACAAACTTTTAATTTACAATAACCGAATGTTTGTGGACTATTACGAGGATAATGAATTGATGACTTCAACTACCGATAAAGAAATAAAACAAGTATTTAAATCATTTTATTATTGGCAAGGCGATACATTGGGAATTGACGGTGCATTCGGATTTTTTGGAGGAGTGGGTTTTTCAATTAAAATTACCGAAAATAAGGCGACACTTTATCATTTGTTGGCTTCTGACGAGTTTCCAACTTATGCTTATAATGAAAATGATAATTTACTTTTTAGGATTGAAGTTCCTTGCACAGACACTAAAATTATCTTGTCGAAAATTCCTGACTCTACTAAAAATCAAGTTATTTACGGTTATGTCGAATTTAAAAGCGAAGAATATTATTCAAGTAGCGGCTCTGTGGAAGAACATGAAATTTCACCAAGAAAAAAACAAAGAGTTGATATGAAAATATATTTTAAAAGCACTAAACTTAATATATAATTAACCAATATTTATCTTATGAAAAAAATAATTTTCTGCCTTATTTTATTAATTTTAGCATTGCCTGTTTATTCGCAATTTAATAATAAACGAGCATTGCGCGGCGTGTGGATTGCAACAGTTGCAAATATCGATTTTCCTACAAAATCAGGACTTTCTGTTGAAAAACAAAAAGAAGAAATGATTTTCCTTTTAGATAAAGTGAAATCGCATAATATGAATACAATCATATTTCAAATACGTCCCGCCGCCGATGCTTTTTATAACTCGCATTTAGAGCCTTCGAGCCGCTGGCTTACAGGAAAACAAGGCGCAGACGCAGGCTACGACCCGCTTCAATTTGCTATCGACGAATGTCATAAACGCGGATTGTATATTCACGCTTGGATAAATCCGTTCAGAATAACAGGCGATACAACAGTTTACAATACTTTTGCAAAAAATCATATCATTTACCGGCATCCCGAATGGACTATATCCTACCGAAAAGAAAAATTTTTTAATCCGGGATTGGATGAAGTCAGAGAATATACCTGCCGTGTGGTTAAAGATATTGTCAGCAATTACGATATTGATGCGCTTCATATTGACGATGCTTTTTATCCTTGGGTGGTAAAAGAACAGGAATATGCCGACTCGCGCACATTTGCGCAAAACCCGCGCGGATTTACCAACAGAGAAGATTGGCGACGAAATAATGTAAATATGATTATTCAAGAGATAAGCAAAACCATAAAATCAATAAAGCCTTGGGTTGAATTTGGAATATCGCCGTCGGGAGTGTCGAGTCATAATTACAACAGTTTATATGCCGACGTATCGCTTTGGCAAAAAGAAGGTTGGATAGATTATGTGTTGCCGCAACTTTATTTTAATATTGGATATTCTGCCGCCGATTATGCCGTGTGGATTGAATGGTGGGCGAAAAATAATTATGGAACTGTCGTTTACGCAGGACTTGCGCCGTATAAAGTGTCGAAACAGGCAAAACAAATATCATGGCACACATCCGAAGAAATTATCAGGCAAATAAATGTTAATAAAAAATATCCGAATGTGAAAGGTGAGGTATTTTTTAGCGCGAAATCAATATTTAAAAATCCCGATGTGAATTTAGAAGAACGCTTACGCACCAACGAATACAAAACATTAAGCATAGCACCCGAAAACAACAGAATTGCACGTATCGAGCCCGAAAATCCGCTGAATGTAAAGATGCAAATAATCGACGAAAAAAATATTTTTTTGAAATGGGAAAGAGGCAAAAATGCAAAGCGATTTGTGATTTACAAGTTTGAAAAATATAAACCTATTAATATTGATAATCCGTCATCAATAATTGAAGTTACAGGATTAACAGAAATTATTTTGCACGATATGGTTAAAGATTTGCAAAAATACCGCTTTGCCGTAACAAGTTTAAGTCCTACTCACACCGAAAGCACAGTAGTTTTTGTTGAATCAAAATAATGATTAATCATTAGTGGTTAGTGGTTAATGATTAGTGATTAATAGTGTGGCACTCAGGTGAGATGGATTTTTGCAGATAAAAAAACGGTTTAAAATAGAAGTTCGGCGAAGTCAATTATGATTCTGTACAAAAATATGAAAAATAATTGTAATTTTGTAAAAAAAAGCAACAGTATTAACTTATAAAAAATTTATTGAATATGAAAAAAATAGTCATTTTATTAGCCGTAATGTGTTTTGCATTTGCAGCAAACTCACAGGTTAAAGTTAAAATTGAACAGGGTTATGTTCAATGTAAAGTCAATGGTTTGGACTTCAAATGTCTTGTGGGTACAGGCTCTACTATCATTGCAGCAACCGATGTTTCTTTTATGATAAAAAACGGTTTTATCAGAGAAAGCGACATTACAGGCGCGACTTCTGCACAAATAGCCAAAGGCGAAATTCCGAAAGGTGCAAAAATTATTATCAGAAAAATAGAAATATCAGGTTTGAAACTTGAAAATGTTTATGCCTCAATAGTTCGTGAACAACAATCTTCGCTGTATTTGGGAATATCCTCTTTGCAAAGATTAGGAAAGGTAGAAATTAGCGGAAACGAACTGCTAATTTATTCACAAGGCACAACTGCAACCCCAAAACACTCCAACGGCGAAGTATGGAATCCTGACGGCATAGAAATGGTTTATGTTGAAGGCAGTGGCGAAGGAATTTATAAGCAGGAAGGTTTTTATATTGGCAAATATGAAGTAACGCAAGCACAATGGAAAGCAATAATGGGAGCTGGTAATCCCTCTTATTTTAAAGGCGATGATTTACCTGTTGAGCGAGTTTCTTGGGATGATGCTCAAGAGTTTATAAGGAGATTGAATATAAAGACAGGCAAAAATTACCGTTTGCCAACAGAAAAGGAATGGGAATATGCCGCACGAGAAGGTAAGGCTAAAAGCAGTTATGAATATTCAGGCAGCAACAACATTGATGAAGTTGCTTGGTATTATAATAATAGTGATGATGAAACTCATAAAGTTGGCACAAAAAAGCCGAATGTTTTGGGCATATACGATATGAGTGGAAATGTATATGAATGGTGC
>JAITPP010000051.1 GCA_031289385.1 Prevotellaceae bacterium
ATGAATAAATTACGAATAGAAATGCCCCCAGCCCCTAAAGGGGAGTTTTGGGCAGTGCAGAAAGTTTAGGCAGTGCAGAAAAAGTCCCCTTCAGGGGATTTAGGGGCGAGAGGAATTGAAAATTGAAAATTGAGAATTACGGAATACAGAATACTGAATTACGGAATACCAACGACTAAATACGGAATACTCTTTTTCTTTGTGTTCTTTGTGAAAAACTTTGTGAACTTTGTGGTTAGTTCTTTTTATGTTTTTTTACCACAAAGCGCACAAAGTTTTTCACAAAGAACACAAAAAATGAATAACTTACGGATAGAAATACCCCCAGCCCCTAAAGGGGAGTTTTGGGCAGTGCAGAAAGTTTAGGCAGTGCAGAAAAAGTCCCCTTCAGGGGATTTAGGGGCGAGAGGAATTGAGAATTGAGAATTGAGAATTGAAAATTACGGAATACCAAATACTAAATACATAATTACTGAATACTCTTATTTTTGTGAGTTCCCTTTTAGTATCAAATTTTTCTTAGCATTTTTTTGTTTTTTTACCACAAAGCGCACAAAGTTTTTCACAAAGAACACAAAAAATGAATAAATTACGAATAGAAATGCCCCCAGCCCCTAAAGGGGAGTTTGGGGCAGTGCAGAAAGTTTAGGCAGTGCAGAAAAAGTCCCCTTCAGGGGATTTAGGGGCGAGAGAAATTGAGAATTGAGAATTGAGAATTACTGATTACGGAATTACTGAATACTGAATTACGGAATACCAAATACCAACGACTAAATACCTGATACTAAATACTTGATACTAAATACCTGATACTAAATACTTGATACCAACGACTAAATACTAAATACCTATTTCCCATTCTCGTTATTCTCGGTTTCGCTGTTGGGCATTTTGCAAAGTCCGTTGAATGTAGCGCCGCTTTCTATTATCAGTTTTTGAACGGTAATTTCGCCTACAAGCACCGATTTTTCTTTTAAGATAAGAATATCATCGGCAATAACATTTCCTTTTACTCTGCCCGAAACGTCGATGTATGCGCAGTGCATATCGCCTTTTATTTTGCCTTTTGCACCTATAACCACACGTCCTGTTGACACAACAGAGCCGTCAAGAGTGCCGTCAATTCTAAGGTCGCCTGTTGTTTCTATTATGCCTGTTATTTTTGTGTTTTCACAAATTCTGTTGATGCTTGAAACAACTTGGTCTAATGTTGGTGTTTGTTTTTTGTCTGCCATATCTGTCTGTAAATTTTTTGTCAAAAGTAATATATTTTTATCTTTTTTGTAATATTTCGGTGTATTTATTTTTATTAAGTAAAATATCTATTGCCGCGTTAAGTTGTTTATCGTCGGTTAGCATTGTTCTTACACGTCCTTGCTGGTAGTAGTATTTGCTTGATATTTCTTCGTTTATTAACTGTAATATTTCTTGTTTGTATGTTTGTAAATCTTTTAGTTTGTCGTGGGTTATTTGGCTTATCAATGTTTGTGTTTGCGCTTGAATGATGGCATCGTATTTTTTGTCTTTTATTTCTTCCGACAGTTTTTCGGCAAGGCTTTCGGCTTTTGTTTTATAATCGTATTCTTTATCCGAAAGAAATTTTATAAAATCGAGATAGTCGGTATCTGTAATTTTGAATTTTTCGGGTTCGGCTATTTGTTCGTGTTTTGCAAAATATTGTATTGCATAATCGCCAATTAAATTGCGTAATACCAAACTTATGGCTATATCGCTGTATTCGTCCGATTTTATTTCTACATCGGGCATTATTCCGCCGCCGTCATATACTTTTCTGCCGTTTGAGGTGTTAAATTCTTTTTTCAGTGAATCGGGAATTGTTGAAACGCTGCCATCTTCGTTGCGTTCCGAAAAGTTATGCGCTTGTATGCAGCGTCCGCTTGGGATATAGTATTTTGCTGTTGTAATTTTTACACGTGCGTTGTATCCTACTGAGCGCACGGTTTGCACCAATCCTTTTCCGTATGTTCGTGTTCCCAAAATCACGGCTCTGTCTAAATCCTGCAACGCTCCTGCAACAATTTCCGACGATGATGCCGAGCCGCTGTTTACCAGCACAACAATGGGCAAATTCAGTTGTATCGGCTCTTCTTTCGTTTTATACGAATAGTCGAAATCTTTTATGCGTCCGCGCGAATATACAGCCTCAGTTCCTTTTTTCACAAACATTCCTACAATATCAACTGCGGCATCGAGCAATCCGCCTGTATTTCCGCGTAAATCGATGATAAGCGATTTCATTTGTTTTGTTTTTTCAAGTTCGCGCAGTACATTTTTAAAATCTTTCTGGCAATTTTGCGTAAACGACGATAATGCTATGTATCCTATGCTGTCGCGCACTATTCCTGCGTGCACAATTCCTGAAATATGCACTTTTTCGCGGGTAAGTTTTACCGTTGTTGTGTCTGATGTTCTTATTTTTACTATTTTTGCTGTCAGTGTAGTTCCCTGTTCGCCTTTCAGCATATTGCTTACTTCGCTTGTTGTTTTTCCTTTCAGCGAATTATCGTCGATTGATAAAATTAAATCGCCTGCAACAAGTCCGGCTTTATCGGCAGGAAAATCTTTGTAAGTTTCAACAATATGTACATAATTGTTTTTTGCACCTATTATTGCGCCAATGCCGCTGTATTCGCCTGTTGTAGCCAAATCAAATTCTTCGGTATCTTCTTCGGGCAAATATGTTGTATATGGGTCGAGTTCGCTCAACATGCCGTCAATTCCCGATTTTACTATTTTTTCTGTATCTATGTCATCAACGTAAAGAAGATTTAACTCTCTGAATACTGAAAAAAATATATCAAGATTTTTTACTATCTTAAAATTATCGGACGATGACGCTGCTATAAAACTTGCGCAAAGCGTTATAATTATTGTTGATACTATTACATTTTTTATTCTTTTCGACATTTTTTTTAAGTTTTGTTTTGCAAATATAGTTAATTTTGATTTACAATTTGATAATCATCTGTTTTTTTAATATCAATTAAAACAATAAAATATTTTTCATACGTCTAATTTGCAATAAATGTGTTAGTTATTAAAATCAGAAAACATCGTCATTATCTGTATTATTTTTGCTTCCTTGGTCAGATACGCCTCCTTCGGTATCGGTTGCATCTACCGTATCGCAATCAAAATCTGTTGAGATATTAATGGGTTTTTCAAATACTTCGGTTTTTGAAACATTAAGACGGCTGTCGTTAAGAACTTTTGCCATAAAAATTCCCCATATCGGCAATGCCATATTTGAGCCGCCGCCAAGTCCAAGCCCCGAAAAGTGAATACTTCTGTCTTCGCCGCCAACCCACACTCCGCCTGTAAGGCTTGGCATTGTTCCCATAAACCATCCGTCTGACTGGTTGTTTGTTGTTCCTGTTTTTCCTGCAATTTGTCCTGAGCTAATCATATTTCGCAAACGTATTGCCGTGCCGTGATTAACTACGCCTTGCATTAAATTGAGCATGAGATATGCCGTTTGTGCGCTTATCACTTCTCGGCTTTCGGGTATAAACGAGCCGAGAATATTTCCTTTGCTGTCTTCAACACGAGTTACAAAAAACGGCTCGATATGTATGCCTTTGTTTGCAAAAGTTGCAAAAGCGCCAACCATCTCAAACGGAGAAATATCCGCACTTCCTAAACACAACGATGGCACAGCATCCAAATGGCTGTAAATTCCCATTCTGTGGCAAATATCGGCTAATGCCTGCGCTCCGAATATTTCAACAAGTTGTCCCGAAATCCAGTTATCGCTCAAAGCCAATGCTTTTTTGAGTGTTAGGTTTTGTCCGCGATATTTTTCGTTTGTTGTGCTTTTCGGCTCCCAAATATCATTGTTTGGAATTGGAATTCGCGGTTGTGTGCAAGGAAATTCCGAACATGGATTGTAGCCTTCCTGCATTGCCAATGTGTATAAAAACGGTTTTATTGTTGAGCCTACTTGTCGTTTTCCCTGACGCACGGCATCGTATTTAAAATATCTGAAATTTATTCCGCCAACGTATGCTTTAATATATCCTGTTTTCGGCTGCATCACCATAAATCCTGCGCGTAGCAGCGATTTGTAATAAAGTATCGAATCGCGAGGCGACATAAGGGTATCTAATTCTAATGTCTTTTTTTTCCACGAAAAAACCGTCATTTGTACAGGAATGTCAAAGGTTTCAAGTATTTTGGTTTGCGAAATTCCTGCTTTTGACATTTCTTTGTAACGGTCTGACTGTTTTATTGCCGATGCGATAATATTGTCAATTTCTTTTTGTTTAATATCGCTGAACAATCGTTTTCTGTCGCTTACTTCTTTATGAAATTTTGGTTGTAAATCTTTACCAATATGTTCGGCAATGGCTTCTTCTGCATAGCGTTGCATTCGCGAATCTATTGTTGTATAAATTTTTAATCCATCTCTGTCGAGATTATAATTTTCGCCGTTGCTTTTTTGATTTTTGTTGCACCATCCGTAAAGCGGATTGTTTTCCCATTGATATAAATAATAGTTATAATCTTCAACGGTGGTGTAGTTGCTTGGCGATGGTTCTTTGGCGTTCATTGTTTGTTTCAGCATTTCGCGAAAATAAGGTGCTAAACCGCTGTTGTGGTCTTGCTGCGCATATTTTGACATATCAATAGCAATATTTTTTATTGAATCGCTTTCGGCTTGCGATAAATATCCGTATTTACACATTTGCGAAATTACATGATTGCGGCGTTGCAATGCTCGCTCGGGATTACGAACAGGGCTGTACATTGTTGGTCCGTTTACCAATCCTACCAAAACGGCTGCTTCTTGAATATTCAAATCGGAAGGTTTTTTCTTGAAAAATGTCTGCGATGCTGCACTTATTCCGAAAGCGTTGCTGCCAAAGGGAACGGTGTTAAGATACATTGCAATTATTTCTTCTTTGGTGTAACTTCGTTCTATTTTTACGGCGGTAACCCATTCCTGTAATTTTTGTATTGCTCGTTTTATTTTATTTGTCGAGCGTTCCGAAAAAAGATTTAGGGCAAGTTGTTGCGATATTGTACTTCCGCCGCCGCCGCCTGTAACGTTTCCGCCGATAATTGTTTTCACAAACACACGTGCAAGGCTGTTAAAATCTATTCCCGAATGGCTGTAAAAGCGAATATCTTCGGTTGATATAAGCGCGTGTATAAGATTTGGCGACAAGTCTTCGTAGTTTACGGGCGAACGGTTTTCTACGTGAAATGTTCCAAGTGTAACGCCGTCTGACGAAATGATGCTTGTTGCTAATTTGCGTTGAGGATTTTCCAAGTCTTTGAATGACGGTAGCGAGCCGAAAACGCCAATCATTACCAAAAAAATCATTAATACAAAAAGTACAAAAGGAGTGCAGAAAATAATCCAGCCCCATTTAATTATTTTATGTTTTGAAATTTTCATCATGCTTGTTTTTTAAAATTGAGAATTGAAAATTGAGAATTGAAAATTAATAATGAACCACCATTTGCCGCTTTGTAGAAACGGATAATTATCCGTCTTTACGGGATTTTTTTTGTTATCTGTTATAATTTGTTTATTTTTCATCACTTAATAATTGAAAATTAATAATTAATAATTAATAATTAATAATGAACAAACGACTAAATACCAACGACTAAATACTAAATACCTGAATACAGAATACAGAATACCAAATATCACACCGTCATTATTTCCTGTTCTTTCTTTTCTAATACTTTATCTATTTTTTTGTTTACTTCGTCGGTAATTTTTTGTATTTCTGTTTCAAAATCTTTGGATAAATCTTCCGAAAGCCCGTCTTTTTGAAGTTTTTTTATTGATTCTATCGCATCTCTGCGCAAATTGCGAAGGGCTACACGCGCCGCCTCGCCTTCCGAGCGTGTTTTTTTCACCAAATCTTTACGGCGTTCTTCGGTAAGCGCAGGAACGTTTATGCGAATTGTCTCGCCGTTGTTTTGCGGGTTAAACCCGATATTTGCTACAAGAATAGCCTTTTCGATAACGGGAATCATAGATTTTTCCCAAGGCTGAATGCTTATTGTTCGTGCATCGGGCGAAGTTACGCTGCCTATTTGCGATAAAGGCGTTGGCGTGCCGTAATAATTAACTTCTATGCTTGCAAGCATCGACGGATTGGCTTTGCCTGCGCGTATAGAAATAAGTTCTGTTTCAAGAAAATCGACTGCTTTTTGCATCTTGATTTTCGTTGTTTCAATTATAGATTTTGCTTTTGATTCCATAGCTGTGATATTTTAAAATTATTATTATATTCATTATTTTATTTATTTTTCACGATAGTTCCTATTGTTTCGCCGTTCACAATTTTTAAAAGGCTGCCTTTTTCGTTTATATCGAAAACAATTATAGGCAAATCGTTTTCTTTGCAAAGTGTGAATGCGGTTAAGTCCATTATTTTCAGATTTCTGCCGTATGCCTCGTCGAATGTTAATGTGTGGAATTTTGTTGCCGATTTATCAATTTCGGGGTCGGCAGTATATATTCCGTCCACGCGAGTTCCTTTAAGCAGCACGTCGCATTTTGTTTCTATTGCTCTCAATGCCGCCGCCGAATCGGTTGTAAAAAACGGATTGCCTGTGCCTCCGGCGATTATAACAACATTTTCGCTGTTCATATATTCAATGGCTTTATCGTGCGAATAATATTCGCCCACCGGCTCTATTCGTATCGACGTAAGCACTTTTGCTTTTTGCCCGATAGATAATAATACCGATTGAATTGCGATGCTGTTGATAACCGTTGCCAACATTCCCATTTGATCGCCTTTCACACGGTCGAAACCGCGTTGCACGCCGCTTAATCCGCGAAAAATATTTCCGCCGCCGATGACAATAGCAACCTGCGTGTTATTGTCGGCAACAAGTTTTATTTCTTCGGCATATTTTAACAGATAATCGGTATTTATGCCGTGCTTATCCGAGCCTTGAAGTGCCTCTCCGCTTAACTTCAACAATATCCGTTTATACATTTATTGATATGTTTTTAATTTTTTATATTTTAATTTTTGCGTAAAATTAATTAAATTACACAATAAATCGCAATTTTTTTGAAAATTTATATTTTGGCACGCTTTTTGTATTATAGTCAAGAAGCATATATAATTCACATGTAATATATATGATTATGTTTTTGTTTTTGTTTGTTGAAGGGTAAATAAACTATTGATTTATTTACCCTTTACTTATTTAAAAGAATGAAGAATTAAGAGTTAAGAATTAAGAATGAGGGGTTATAATTAAATTTATTGTGCATTTGTAAGGAAACAATTAAAAAATCATAAAATAAACATAATATCATTAAACGTTTTTGTTTTGGCATAATTTTTGGTTTAATTTGTTAAAAATATTTTTAATAAAAACAAGTAAAAATCAAATAAAAAAAGATGAAAATTATGAAAAAGGTTATTTTTATTACAAGTCTAATTAGTTTAGCAATAGTATTACATTCGTGCAAAATGCAGAACAATGTAAAATCGGAAACAACAAGCATTGACAACAGCAGCAATAACACAACGGCAAAATCAAATTTGACGGGAACTTATTCGGGCGTTATTCCTTGCGCCGACTGCGACGGCATTAGCGTTCAACTTTCGCTGGCTGCCGATAATACTTACAATCTCACTCAGCAATATCTCAAAGACAACAAAAATGCTGATAAACAAAGTTTTGAAGGAACATTCAGCGTAGTAGGAAACACGGTTACATTAAACGGTTTGGACAGCAATGCATATCCTACTCGCTTCAAACTCAGCGAAAACAGTTTAACGCAACTTGATTTGGAAGGAAATGTAATTACAGGCGCATTGGCTCAAAATTATGTGCTTGCAAAAACAAACCAAGAGTTGATAAATAAATATTGGAAATTAGTTGAAATTCACGGCAATCCCGTTGTTATGAAATCTGAAACCACGAAAGCGCCTCATATAATATTCAAAGAAGAGGACAATCGCGTTTCGGGACATTTAGGCTGCAATTCGTTTGCAGGAACATTTCAGTTGAAACAGGGCAACAGAATTGTTTTTTCCAATCTCGTTTCTACAAAGCGAATGTGTTTGGATGGCGAAAGCATGGAAATAGAAAAACAAATGAGCGAAGTCTTAAATACAGCCGACAGTTATTCAATTTCGGGAAACACTTTAATTTTGAATCGCGCACGAATGTCGCCATTAGCAAAGTTTGAAGCTGTGTATATGCAGTAAAGTTGTAAGTCGTAAGTTGTAAGTCGTAAGTTGTAAGTCGTAAGTCGTTGGTATTTAGTCGTTAGTTAATTAGTTAGAGATGTTAAGAAACTACAAATAGTAAATAATCAATAATAAATAGAAAAACTTTGCGTTTTAATTGTTTTGTAACAACAAAGAACGCAAAGTTTTTTATGCCAAAGACTTACGACTAACGACTTGTGACTTACGACTTTTAAAAATTAAACATCAATCCAATGCCGTAGGGATTAATATCTACGCCTTTTGTTTTTTCGAATATCGAAAATGGTTGATAATAACCTAAAACGCTGAAAGATTCAAAACCTATTCGCAAAATGAAACGAGCATTTAACGGACGAATATTTAAGCCTGTGTATTTTTCTTTTTTTACGTCATCAGTTGTGCGTATGTGGGCATACGACAATGACGATGTTTTAATTAAGGCTTCAACTCCGACAGATACAAAAAATTCTTTTCCGTTTTTCATCGTTTTCTGATATTCAACAATCAGTGGTATTGTGAGATGATAAAGTCTGAATTTGCTGTCTTTGTAATTTCTGTTGTTGTCACGAACAAAGCGTGTGATTCCGTCTTCATCGCTTTTTAAACTTACATTGCCTCTGAAACTGTAATGTTGCCAATCGAAACCGACACCTGTTGCCAGCAAAAAATTGCGATTTAGCGGAACAATATAATCCATAAGATTCAAGAAAAACGAATATGATTTTCCTAAACTCACATCGTTTGTGCCGCTCAAATACGACAATGATATGCCAAAACCCATCCAATGCGATTCGTAAGGCTTAGTTTTTTTGGATTTTTTACGCCAATCGAAAATAAAGTTAAACGATTTTCCATCCATATACACCGAACTTTTTTCTTCCTCTTGTATTTTTTCATTTTCGGCTGATTTTACGGTATCGCTTTCGGCAACTTCTTGCGAAAATGCTGACATTGAAATAAATAATGCGCATGCTGTTGATAATAATATTTTTTTTGTTTTCATAT
>JAITPP010000057.1 GCA_031289385.1 Prevotellaceae bacterium
CGCATTGAGGCGCACGTCTGCATTTGCTTTGTGGCGTACAAAATTTATAAAGAGTTAGAGCGGATTCTTAAAATTAGCGGCATTAAATTGAGTGTTGATAAGGTGTTGGACATTGCAAAGACAATAACAACAGTAAAAGTCAAACTACAGCAAAGTAAAGAAACGCTGACTAAAACAATGTTAGTCACGCCAAAACACAAATCAATCGCTCAACTTTTTGACGAAAATTTTTGGGAAAAATTGTAGGGTGTCGCTTTGTCAAAGTCAGGATAAATGAGCATTCATTATAAATTTAATTTATTTTTATCCAAAACTCGGGTTGTAAAAATAAAAAAAGAGTTTCAATAAAATTCCGAAACCCTTTCATCTATTTCAAACTAAGAAAAATCTACAATATCATTATCATATTTTTATCATCTTCGCATCATCATTCCGCCGCCGGGTCCGCCCATCGACGAGCTGCCGCTTACCGATTGCCCTCCGAAAACATTAAAGCGGTAGGTGAACGAAACCATAAAATAGCAATTCAGCGTATTTGTTAATGATTGTTGTATGTAATTGTCGGTTGCCGAATATGATATGTTCTTTTTATCGCGTAAAATATCGTTTACCGAAAATTTTATTGTTCCTTTATTTTTCATAATGCTTTTTTCAATTCCTGCATTCCACACTACTTGCGACACGTCGTAGCCTGCTGCGTAGCCGCTTCCGCTTTTAAACGATACGTCGCTTACAAAAGTAAAACTTAGCGGCAGATAAACGGTTGTCCATGCGTTAACGTCGTAATCGCGAATATTTTGGTCGTTTTTTGAGGCTAATGAGTTTTTTGTATTTGTAAATGTTACTGTTCCGCTAAGTCCCAAATCCATAAACAGCGTGCTGAATTGCAAGCCCAAATTAGGAATATATCGGTTGTATTGAGTTTTGTTTTTTAGTCCGTTATTTAAACTTACGTTTTGGTTTAATTGCACTCGCGACGACGAATTAAGTTGAAATGAAGTGTTTATCGGGAAATTAACGGTAACGTCGCTGCTTAAACTCCATACTCCGTTTACATTATCGTAAGTTCTTTGCTGAATACCTGCGGTGTCGAATGTTGATTTTGAAACTATGCTGTTTTGTGCCATACTTCCGCGTAAGCGCACCATTAATGTACGCATTTTTGCGCGATTGTTGAGGTTGTATCTTACATCCAACGAATGTGTAAAACTTGGTTTAAGATTGGCATTACCAAAACTTATCATTAGCGGATTTGTTCTGTCAACCCAAGGGTCTAATTGTGTTAAACTCGGTTGTCCTGTTCGTGTGTTATAATCAACTCGTATGTTGTGCGATTTTGTAAAGTTATATTGAAATTGCGCCATAGGTCCAAAATTTGTAACGTTGCGTTCCTGTTCTATTTGCAGTTCCTGCCCATTTTCGTAACGTGTTCGTATGCTTTGCGATGATTGCGGATTAACATTAACGCCTACCTGAAAATTATATTTATCGGCGGTGCGTTTATAACTTAGGTGTATTTGCTGATTAATATATTTATTTTCGTAACTGTTGCTGTATATAGAATCAAAATCGGTGTAATTTCCAGAGCCATCGTTATTGTAAGTATCTGTTTCTTGATCGCGGTTGTTTGCGCTGTACGAATAGCGGAATTGCAGAAAATCGTTTTTTGATAAAGGCTCAATATAAGATGCTTGTAAACGATATGTTATGCTATTGCTTTTATTGTTCGACAGTTGATCTAAATTCAAAATCGAATCGGATTTCACATATCGAGTTCTCGAATCTGATTTTGTAAAACCTTTGGTATCGCTTCCGCTGTATTGCAATTCGAACGATAAATTTCTTCCCGTTGTTCCGAATTTATGACTGTAATCTAATTCTGCACCGTAAGATAATGTTTTGCTTTCGGTGCGACTGTGCTGCACATTTGTATTTACGGTATCAAAATCGCCGCCGAATGTTTCCGACGAACTTGTTCTGTACGAGTCGGAATGTGAATGGCTGCCTTGCGGGCGAAATATAATTGTATTATAATCGTTGGGTTTGTACGTGAACCGCACATTTGAACTGTAATTTCTGTTGTATGTATCGGATGATGACGATGAGTTTCTATAAAACGAACTGTCTTGTTGTGCGCTGTTTTTCAAAAATGTTTCGGTATTCGACGAACTTTCTACATTGGTGTTTCTGTAAGTAAAATATCCGTTTCCTTCAACTGTTAATTTGTCGGTAGCATAACTTGCAATGTCAAGCCCGCCCATTCCAGCCGTTGTATTTCCAGATGTTCCTCCGAATGTATTTCGTCCGCCGCGCCCTGTATTTGTGTTATTAAAATTGCTGATTAAAGTAAATCGGCTGTTTGTTGTCAATCTGTTTACGAATGCGCTTTCGTCAAATCGTAGTTTATTGCCTGCTTCGTTTTTAATATCACTTCCCAAACCGCTGTTAAGATTTCCCATCCAGCCTTGTTGCTGTCCTTTTTTTATTTCGAGGTTAATTACGGTTTCTTCTTCTCCATCGCTAATTCCTGTAAGTCTTTCCTGTTCCGATTTTCTTTCGAGTACCTGAACTTTTTCAACAATTTTTACAGGAACGTTTTTTGTTGCAAGAGTAGGGTCGTTTGCAAAAAATTCTTTTCCTCCAAGCAAAACTTTAGTTACCTCTTTTCCGCCTGCGGTAACAGTTCCGTCTTTATCAACCTGAACGCCGGGTAGTTTTTTCAAAAGATCTTCAATAACGGCGTTATCTTGCAATTTATAAGCATTTGGATTGTATTCTATGGTATCGCCTTTTATTGTTACGGCGGTTGCTTTTCCAACCACGCTTGCGCCTTGCAGCATAATTCCGCTTTTCAATACAATATTGCCTAATTTAAATTCTTTGGTATTTCCGTCAATGTATATTTTTTTGCTGAAATCGTCATAACCTATATACGATATTTTTATCATGTAAGTGCCTTTGGCTACATCTTTTATTGTAAAATTTCCGTTATCGTCGGTAGAAACGCCTTTTATATAAATTGTGTCGGGCATGCTGTGTAACATAACCGTAGCCATTGGCAACGATTCTTCTCCATCGGTTAAAACGCCTGTAATGTTTGTTTGAGCCGAAGCGTAAAGTCCGAAAAACAGTAGCGTAGCGGCAAATAAGATTTTTTTCATATAATATAATTATTTTGTTAATTGTGTGTAAATCCAGAATGAATATCCTTTTGACATTTCGCGCATTTGGCGTTGCATATCGCCACTCATTCTGCCGCCGCCCGGTCTGCCGCCGCCACCGCCGCCAAAATTAGGCATTTGCATTCCGTTTAAAACTATTCCTACGGCAAAAGTATTTTTACCGTTAATCTGTTCCGATTTGCAAAATGTGGCGAAAGGAATTTTATATTCTGCAATTGTGTTGTCGTTTTTGCCGCTGTATTCAACTTTTATTTCGAGTTCATCAACTTTGTAAGTATTATCCTTGATGTTTTCAAAACCGCGCAGTTCCATTGTTTTATAAGTTCTTTCGCTTTCCTGACGGCGCACATCTTCGCGTGTGGCGTTTCTGTCGCGCGACGAAAAACGCTCTTCCCACGAAAGAGGAACAGGATATTTTATTCCTGTTTTACGTTTTTCTTTTCCGTCAGCCGAAATCCAAACTTCAACGCCGCCCATAGTGAATTTAGTCATTGCCGCATCGGCGGTTGCTTTTATAAGAACGTAAAGATTTTCGTCATCGTTGGCGATGCTGTACATTAAGCCGCTGGCTTCATCAAAAAACGAAATGGCTGATTCCCAATCAGCATCGTCGCCATCTACAACAATATTGTTAATAAATTCCGCTTTAAGCGGCTCTTTTTCGGTTTGCGCTATCGCATTAAAGCAAAGTATCATACTCATTGACAGCAATGTAAATTTAATTTTTCTCATCATTTATTATGTTTTTATTTGATTTATTTATATTCTATTTTATACAAAAAAACAACTGTTGAATTACAACAACTGCAAATTTGATAATAGTTTTTGAAAAAGGTTTAATTTTGGAAGAAAAATATTTTAGTTTTAACTAATATTCACTTTTTGTTTAGAAGCAATATAAACAAAATTCAATACAAATATTATTTGTTAAATGCGCAGCAAATTATAACAAAATATAATAAACTTACAATTTATATGTTATTAATAAACGCATATAATCGTTGCCACATATATATTTTATGATTATATAAAATAGATTTTTCTTATAAAATATTATTTTCTGTTACAATATGTAATAAATCAACTTAATTTAGAATCTGTTTAAAATGAAATAAATATTCGACAATTATGTTCAAAGTTAATAAATTATACGAATTAAGGAAGTTATAAAAGTTGGTTTTTAAGATTTTTCAATGTTAAAAATCTTTATATTATTCATTATTAAAATAAATAAGAACAAAAAACACTAATAATATCATAAAAATTACACAATAAAGAACAATGTTATTAAAATTTAAATAATTATTTGGTTTGAAAAAATAGGTTAAATTTTACGATTTAACATTTCTGCAACTTTTTAATTATTTAATAATCAATATTATATGTAATTAATAGCAATTTTTTTTCGATATATGTTGCAAATTATATATTAAATGAATTATATTTGTAAAAAAAGAGAGAAATCTTTATGAAAAATAAAGATAATTAAAACAAAATCATTAAAAAAATTCGCATGAAGAAAATCATTTTACAAATGCTGCTCGTAATTGCGAGCATTGGATTTCCCCAAGCGCAAATCAAAATTACAGGAAAAATTACGGATGCACAGGGAAAACCCCTTGATTACGTAAGTATTACTGTAAAGGAAGTGCCATCAGCAGGTACATTTACTGATATCGGCGGTAATTATACGATTAACGTACCGTCGGGAGGCACAACTCTTGTGTTTAGTTTCGTTGGATACAAAACGCAGGAAGAACTTATCGGCTCACGTTCTATTATTAATGTTACATTAGTAACTGATGCTACCACACTTGAAGGTTCTGTTGTAACAGCGTTGGGTATAAAACGCTCTGAAAAAAGTGTTTCATACGCTGTAACTCAAATGGACAACGAAGAACTTACCAAAGCGGCTGCTACCAGCCCGTTAAATGCTTTGCAGGGAAAAATAGCAGGTGTTAATATCGCAAGTTCTTCGGGCGCACCGGGGGCTTCTACACGTGTTATACTCAGAGGTTATTCGTCAATTGGCGGAAATAATCAGCCGCTTGTTGTTGTAGATGGCGTTCCTGTCAGCAATTCTGCTACACAAAGTACAAGTCTGAATGGTGGATTTGACTTTGGTAATGGATTAAATGACATTAATCCTAATGATATTGAATCGGTATCTACTTTGAAAGGAGCGTCTGCTTCTGCGCTTTATGGCTCTCGCGCTGCAAACGGAGTGATAATGATTACTACTAAAAAAGGAGCGGCAAAAGACAATTTATCTATTGACATAACAAGCAATACTACGTTTTCGCGAGTAGGACGTTTGCCCGAAATGCAAAATACATTCGGACAGGGGTGGAGTGGACAATTCTCATTCGAAGAAAACGGAAGTTGGGGACCTAAATTTGATGGCGTAGAACGTCCGTGGGGAAACATTGTGGACGGAGAACAGTTGAGCAAACCGTATTCAGCCCAAAAAAATAATTTGAGAGATTTTTTTGATACGGAAATTACGTCCGACAATACATTTGCAATACATGGCGGAACGGAAAATGCTACATATTACGCATCATATTCTAACGTGTACGAAGATGGAGTATTGCCGACAGATAAAGATGTGTATCAACGAAATGCTTTTTCGCTTAAAGGCTCTGTTAAAGGAAAAATATTTACTTCATCGGCTTCTGTTAATTATTCCAACAAGTATGTTAGTCAGGCAGGCTCGGGGCAAGGTTATACAGTGTATAACAATTTGATGCAAATACCGCGAGATTTCAGTATTGTAGATATGAAAGATTATAATAATAAATTTTACAATATTGATAATTATTATACGTCTTATGGAATTGTAAATCCATATTATACGTTGGAAGAATACGGCAACACAGGAAACGATGATCATTTGTTTGGACATTTTCAGGTAGATGCTAACATTCTTTCGTGGCTCACAGCAACAGCACGAGTTGGCGAAGATTTTACTTCTTCGCGGGCTAAAATTTGGGAGCCTGTTTTTGAGGCAACTCCCGGTTCTCCAAATGCCGGCGGCACATCAAATCCCGGATATATTGAAGAATATACAGGAATGAGATCGGAACTTAGCGGAGATTTTATTTTGACGTTTAAACCTAAATTAAATGATGATTTTAGTTTAAATGGAATTTTAGGATATAACATAAATATGCGCTATGCTAAAAGCCAAAGTATGAATGTTACAGGATTGATTATTCCCGGATTTTATCATATAAGCAATTCTACATCAAGTCCTTCGGTATCTTCGCTTACTTATAAACGCCGATTAATGGGTGTTTTTGCACAAGCCGATTTAGCGTATAAAAATTATTTGTATCTCAACGTATCGGCTCGTAACGATTGGAGTTCCACGCTGCCGATAGAAAAAAAATCATTTTTCTATCCTTCGGTAGGCGTTAGTTTCTTGTTTACAGATGCGTTTTCGGCATTAAAAGACAGTAAAATTATATCTTATGGTAAATTGCGTGCAAATTATGGCGTAACAGGTAATGATCCAACCGAATATCTGTTGAAAAATACTTATACAAGCGAAGATATAAGTTATCCGTTTGGAAGGATTAGTTTTCCATTCGGTGGACTGCGAGGTTACGGACCGGGCGCGTCTATTGCCAACCCAAATCTCAAACCCGAATTAACATCCGAAATAGAATTTGGGCTTGATGTTCGTTTTTTGGATAATAAATTAGGATTGGATATTTCGTGGTATAAACGTAATTCTAAAAACCAAATTCTTGCTGTGCCTATTGCCAACACATCGGGTTACAGATATCAGCTTGATAATTTGGGAAACGTTCAAAACAAAGGCTGGGAAGTTGTATTTACGGCTAATCCTGTACGCACTTCTGATTGGAATTGGAATTTCACTTATACGTTTACAAGAAATCGTAATATGGTGATTGAATTATCCGATTTGTTAGACCAAGTTAGTTTGGGCGGGCTTACATCTATGGGTTTTTATGCAAAAGAAGGAATGGCATTAGGTTATTTTACGGGTAGAGTTCCCGAACGAGATCCTGATGGAAATATTGTTGTCGATTCAAAAGGTATTCCTGTTGCTCTTGCCGAACATGAAATTATTGGCGAATCTCAGGGCGATTATCAGATGGGATTTTCAAACAATATATCATACAAAGGATTACATTTTAGTTTTTCGGTAGATATTCGTAAAGGCGGCTTGATGTTTTCGCGAACAGCAGATATAAATTATTTCGTGGGAAACGCTCCTCAAACTGCTTATAACGACCGTAATCCGTTCATCGTACCAAATTCGGTACAGAAAATTCCCGATTATGATGCGGAAGGAAATCAAATATATGTGTATGTGCCAAATACAACACCTATCGCAAGTGAAGATATGTGTACTTATTGGAACAATGGCGGTATCAATTTGGATAAATCATTTCTGCTTAGTAAAACAATGGTAGCCTTGCGCGAAGTTGTGATTGGCTACACGTTACCTGCAAAATGGTTTAACAATAAATTTGTAAAAGGAATTGATATTAACTTTGTTGGTAACAATCTGCTTTTATGGAC
>JAITPP010000072.1 GCA_031289385.1 Prevotellaceae bacterium
TAAAAAATATTTATTTATCGTTTTTTTACGGAGCAAAAATCGGTATAATAGGGCTTAACGGCTCGGGAAAATCAAGTTTGCTGAAAATAATTGCGGGAATTGATAATGCAATACAAGGCGAAGTTGTTTTTGCGCCGGGCTATTCCGTAGGATATTTGGAACAAGAGCCGCAACTTGACGATACAAAAACAGTAAAAGAAACAGTTCAGGAAGGAGTTCAGGAAGTTGTTGATTTACTGAAAGAATATGAGAAAATTAACGCCGCTTTTGCAAATCCCGACGTATATGAAGATGCCGATAAAATGAACGCTTTAATAGAAAAACAAGGCGAACTTACCGAAAAAATCGAACATGTAAACGGCTGGGAACTTGATAGTAAACTCGAACGGGCGATGGACGCATTGCGCTGTCCCGACGAAAATCAATCTGTGAGTGTTCTTTCGGGCGGCGAGCGGCGGCGAGTGGCGTTGTGCCGACTTTTGCTCAAAGAACCCGATGTACTTTTACTCGACGAGCCTACAAACCATTTAGATGCAGAATCAATACAATGGCTCGAAGCTCATTTACAGCAATATAAAGGAACTGTTATCGCCGTAACTCACGATAGATATTTTCTGGATAATGTTGCAGGCTGGATTCTTGAACTCGACAGAGGCGAAGGCATCCCTTGGAAAGGCAATTATTCGTCGTGGCTCTAACAAAAAACAAAACGTTTGGAACAGGAAGAAAAGCAGGAAAGCAAACGCCGTAAAACGCTTGAACGCGAACTCGAATGGGTGCGAATGGCTCCAAAAGCGCGTCATGCCAAAGCAAAAGCCCGTTTGTCGGCTTACGATAAAATGCTGAACGAAGATACAAAACAAAAAGACGAACGACTTGAAATATTTATTCCAAATGGACCTCGTTTAGGCAATAAAGTTATTGAAGTAGAAGGCGTTAAAAAATCGTATGACGGCAGAGTACTTTTCGAAAATCTTAACTTTTCGTTGCCGCCTACGGGAATTGTTGGAGTTATTGGACCTAACGGAGCAGGAAAAACAACGCTCATTCGCTTGATTATGGGCTTCGAACAACCCGACGAAGGCGATTTTTTGATTGGCGATACAGTCAAAATTTCGTATGTTGATCAGCAACACAAAAAAATTGACCCCGACAAAACCGTATTTGAAACAATATCCGAAAACAGCGAAATAATTAAACTCGGCAATCGCGAAATGAACGCACGCGCTTACGTTTCGCGTTTCAATTTCAGCGGGGCTGATCAAGAAAAACTTTGCGGAGTGCTATCGGGCGGCGAGCGTAATCGCTTGCATTTGGCGCTCACGCTCAAAGATGAAGGCAACGTTCTTTTACTCGACGAACCTACCAACGATATTGATGTCAATACATTACGAGCTTTGGAAGAGGCTTTGGAAAATTTTGCAGGTTGTGCCGTTATTATTTCGCACGATCGTTGGTTTTTAGATCGCATAGCAACTCATATTCTTGCATTTGAAGGTGATTCACAAGTTTATTTTTTCGAAGGCGGATATTCCGAATATGAAGAAAACAAAAAGAAACGACTCGGCGATATTACACCGCACAAAATAAAATATAAAAAACTGATGGAGTAGAATGATTTACTATTGATTATTGATTATTGATTATTTACTATTAATTGTTAATTATTGATTATTGATTATTTACTATTTACTATTAATTATTAATTGTTAATTATTGATTATTAATTGTTTACTATTTAAAAATAAAATTAAAATATTAGGAGCGATAATAGGCGACATAGTGGGTTCACGATTTGAATTTGAAAACTATTTACATACAGATTTTGAACTATTTACAAACGATTGCGAATTTACCGATGATACAATTTGTACAATCGCGGTTGCAGATGCTTTGTTGAAAGGCATTACTTTTGAACAATCTCTGCTTTATTGGTGCAAAAAATATCCAAGCAGTTATGGAGGTTATTTTGCTTCATGGTTGCGTTCTCCCAATCCGTTGCCATATAATAGTTTTGGAAACGGCTCGGCAATGCGGGTTTCGCCCTGCGCTTGGTTGTCGAATGATAGAAATGCGGTGTTGAAAAATGCACGTTTGTCAGCCGAATGTACACACAATCATCCCGATGGCATCAAAGGCGCGATGGCTGTTGCTGATTGTATTTTTCATGCTCGTCAAGAATTTTGCTCAAAAGAAATAATAAAAAACCTTATAAATCAAGAATATGGTTATAATTTGAATACAACTTGCGATGAAATCCGTAAGAATAACTACTTTAACGAAACGTGCCAAATTACAGTGCCGCAAGGCCATTGTTTGTTTTCTCGAAAGCAATGATTTTGAAAATGCAATACGATTAGCAATATCCATCGGCGGCGACAGCGACACCATTGCTGCCATAACAGGAAGTATTGCAGAGGCTTATTACGATATTCCCGAAAATATCAAATCAACAGCATTAGAATATTTACCTCAAGAATTTATTGATGTATTGTCAGATTTTAACAAACAGATAGAATAATTTATTATTTACTATTTATTATTTTTTTATTGATTATTACTATCAATTATTAAGTATTAATATCGAATTAGTAATTATTATTTGTTAATTTAAAGAAAAGTAGTTAATTCCCGCTTTTCGTGCTTGCGAATGTTGAAAGTGTCGTTGTATGTAATATAAGTGGTTGTTTTTTACAAATCGTGCACCTGTTTGTTTAAACCAAAACGAAATATTATTTTCTACACATAAATCATGAATTTCCATAATCCAATCAAAATTGCAAATGCGAGCGTCGTTGCCCGATTCTCCGCCAACAACAATTTGCTGCAACCACGAGCCAATATAAGGTTTCAAATTAATTCGCTCTAAAAGCGGCTCGCAGATAATGATTTTATGTTTTATGGGCGAGGAAATATAAATGGGCAAACGAAAATCAGCCATATCCTGATTTTCAACGGTACAACAAATTGCAACATTTTCATAGCCATCGTGCCAATCATTTGGTAATTCTATGTGCAGGCGATTGATACGTTTTGTTATTATAAGAAAAAATAAATCAGTACGTTCGCGTATCATTTTCCATGCTTCCGAACGCCATTTGTCGGCATCTTCAACAAAAAAATCGGAGGTAAAACAAGTGTAAACAGTTGTACCCGAAGTAATTTTATACTCACCGTTACGTTTTTTTTGTATTGGAATATCAAAGTTTTTTGTTTTACTAACAATAGTACTGTCTATTCCGCGTTTTGAATCGCCGCGATATACAAAACAATGCTTACATCCCGCGCTAAGTTTATGACAACCATGCCACGGATTCCACATTTTTGATTGTTTTTCGAGATAATTATTTAACATTTTATTATGCAATTTATCGGATTTATCTTTCAAAGATATGATAATTAAGTTTATCAAGTTGTAAAGTTTGTCAAAGTAATCTGTGTAAATTTATTTTTTCTGTGTTTATCTGTGTGTTCTTTCAAATCAAAAATAGGTATTCAGTATTTAGTCGTAATTGTTTCTTAATGCTTTTGTTTTATTGCAATTTGCTCAGCCTTTTTGTTCTTCATTTTCATACGTTTATAAAATATTATTTAAAATAATCGAAAACGATATTAATTTGATTGTTTTTGCTAATTGCGACTTTTCTTGCAGGTGTCTTTAAAAAGAACTCCACGCCTAAAAAATTCAATTTACAACTACCGACTAAACTCTTCCAAATCAAAAGTAAAAGGCAGCATCAGGCTTACGCTTTCGATAGCAATAATTGATTTTGCGCCGCCCATTATGAGTTTTATTTTTGTTTTCTGACGATTTTCGCTTTCAACAAGCACTTGTCGGCACGAGCCGCAGGGATAAACCTCTTTATCGTTAATTTTATTATCAACTGCCGACGATACTGCTATTGCTTTTATGGCAACGTTAGGATATTTTGCATTTGCATAAAATACGGCAACACGCTCGGCGCATAATCCCGATGGATACGCATTGTTTTCTTGATTGCTTCCGGTTATTATTTCACCGTTTTCGAGCAATACTGCCGCGCCCACATTAAACTTAGAATAAGGCGCATACGAGGTTTTTGTAGCATTGTTTGCCGCTTCGAGCAAACGACGTTCGGTTTCGTCCATTTCGTTGATAGAATTGTAACGTTTTGCTTTGATATTTATTTCAAATTCATTCATTTCAAACTTATTTTTGTTAATAATTCCATATAAAATTTACTGATAAAATAATTTATAGCCTGCACATTTAATATATTTTTATTATTTTAATAACTTTGTAAAAAATTTTAGATATGAAAAAAGTTTATTTGCTATTTTTTACACTTGTATTATCGGCAAATTTTGTGTTTGCACAGAAGTTTACCCGCGAGCAATATATTGATAAATACAGTGCCATCGCCATTCGTCAAATGAAGGCTTACGGAATTCCTGCAAGCATAATATTGGCGCAGGCTTGTTTGGAATCGAACAATGGAAACAGTTCGTTAACTATCAGCGGAAAAAATCATTTCGGAATAAAATGTGCGGGCTGGCAAGGGCGTAAAGTTTATCACGACGACGATAAAGCCAACGAATGTTTTCGCGCTTACAATACCGACGAAGAGTCGTTTGTTGACCATTCCGATTTTTTGCGTTATCGCCAGCGTTATGCTTTTTTGTTCGATTTGCCTGTCAGCGATTACAAAGGCTGGGCGCGAGGTTTGAAAAAAGCAGGTTATGCAACTGCGCCGACTTATGCCGAAATGTTGATAAAAATAATAGAAGATTTTCAACTTTATAAATATGATGACAAAAATTATGTACCGTCTAAAACAGCAGCAACAACGGGCGATACGCACAGTTCGCCGAAACAAAATATTGAAGTTGTAAAAAAACCTTCGGAGGCAATGCGCGAATATAATATTGATAATTTTGTGATTATTCTCAACCGCAATGTAAGTAAACGTAATGGAGTGAAGTATATAACTGCAAAATACAATGATACTTACGAGCGAATAGGGGATGAGTTTAAATTAACAGCATCGCAACTTCGAAAATATAATGACGATGCAAAAACCGCGCAACCCAATCAAGGCGATGTAGTTTATATTGCAGCAAAAAAATCGAAAGCGGGCAAAGATTTTCCAATGCACGTTGCCGACGCAGGCGAAACCTTACGCGGAATTTCTCAACTATACGGCGTCAAATTAAGCGATTTATGCAAAAAAAATAATCTGGAAAAAAATGCCGTTCTTGACGAAGGACAAACAATTTATCTTAGAAATGATTTGAAAAAATAAAATATTGATTCAAAATAATTTAATAATATAATATCTCTTGTATTATTATATTTACTGTTAATATATTTTTTTGTTTCGTCTTCTCAATATACATTGATATTTTACTTGAACTGTGAATATATAAATGCTTATAACTAAATTATTTACTATATTGACTATTTTCAGTTACAATATAAATAAATATATTACTGTAATAATCAAATATTTGGCATTTTCTACGTGAAGTTTATAGCATATAAAAACTAAAATAGTATTATGTTTAACAATCATACTGTAAAATATTTAATATGTAATTTATTGATAATTTATAAAACTTTTTTCAGTTTTAAATTTTAATATATTGTCAAAATATATATTTAATATTTTGTTTATTTTTGGTAGGGTAGGGCATGAGTAAATTTTGTTGCTAACCTCACTGTTGTACAACCCAATAATCGTGAAAATATTTTATTCTAAAATCATAGACGTAAACAACTATTACTGTTTTAGTTAATATATTTACTATTTTTATTTATGTGTTTTTGTTTATCGTTTCATTTCATATATTTTTAGAAATAAAAGATATGTAAATATCTATAATCTAAATTTTTAAGATATTGACTATTTTATAAATTGTTTTGCGATTCCTTTTGTTCTCCCACAAAGACACACATTTTTTTGTTATCCCGCAAAGACACTAAGGGCACAAAGATTATGAATATTTTATAAAAAATTCTTTGTTTTCTTCGTGTCTTTGTGGGATATTAAATTTATGCCAAATCTGTGTGCTAAAAAAACGTAAAAGAAATAATTAAATCTTTAATTATCAAAATCATAAATCATATTTCAAGCCGATATTTAAACCTATATTAAAAGGTTTTTCGGTTCGGAAACTCATGGGTTGGCGATTGTCTTTTAGATAATATACTGCGTTTGGCTCTGCATAAATTCCTATGTTTTTTGTAAAATTGAACGATAATCCCAAACCCGCATTTGCCGAAAACTGTAATCCGCGCACGCTGCCGCTCTCGGTATTTTGTATTTTCTGCAAGTCCTTTGTTATTCCCGATTCTTTGTATTTATACGCTACGCCTTTTTCTGCAATAAATTCGCCTGAAAGATATATGTTAAATTTATTCTTTCTCCACAATAAAAATTCTGCGCCTAACGGTATGCCAACATAATGAATTTGTTGTTGTTGCTTTAATGCGTCATCGCTGTGTTCCGACACAAAATATGAATATGATAAGCCTGTTTTTAGTTTTATGCGTTCGCCAATATTTTTCTTGATGCGTATGCCAAAATTCATTGGACGTTTATGTTTCAAATTTGTTTTATCGCCTGAAAGATACTGTGTTGCAGCCAAACTTTTTTGTCCGTAATCTACCGGTGTTGCTGCTAAAAACGAGTCTTTCATATCATTAGCAGCAGATGATTGTTTTGTCCACGAATTATTAATAAAATCGCTTGTAACAGAACTACTTCCTATATTTTGCCCCGATTCAAAAGCCAATGTCAATTTATGGCTATTTTTTTCTTTTTGATTTTCGGTGTCGGGTTGATTCCACCATTCATCATTGGTATTTAGTGGTTTAGTATTTTTATTGTTTGCAGGTTGTTCTGTTTTTTGTTTATCATCAATATTTGATGTTTCGGGTTTTTCGGGAGATGTATTTGTTTGCAATTTATCATTTTTTTCATCTGTAATATTGTTATTACTAATGTTTTTATGTTGATGCAAATCACTATCTGCATTATTTTTATCTGATGTTGTATTAGTGTTAGTATTAAAATTGGTATTTGGGTTTGTATTTTTGCTTATTTGTGTTTTTTGATTTCCGATAATTGTATTATCATTTTCTGCAACAATCTGATTTTGATTATCTTTTGTTGTTTCAATATTTTCGTCAGTTTTTATTGTTTGTGTATTATCATTTGTTTTTGCAATTATATTATCATTAGTATCGGATGTATCGGGTTTTAGCAAAAACATGATAATCAGCAATGCAGCAACGATTCCCGTTGTTCCGTAGAAATAAAACAAAGGAATAATTTTGCGCCTGCGTTTTTTATTAAGTTGCTCACTTATAATATCCCAATCGGATTGCCGAACTTCGGTTTCGTGATTGTAAAGTTTACTGTGAAACAATTCTTTTAATTTATCGTTGCTCATATTTTTATGATATTTATTTATATATTAATTTTATTTTTTCTTGTAATAAAGTTCTTGCTCTGAAATAGTTGGCGCGTGATGTTGAACATGCAATTCCAAGTATTTTTGCAATTTCTTCGTGCGAATAACCTTCAATTGCATGAAGATTAAATACACTGCGAAACGGCGATGGTAGTTCTTTTATACAATTCATTAATTCATTCG
>JAITPP010000132.1 GCA_031289385.1 Prevotellaceae bacterium
ATCATTTAATTTAGGTTTAAACGTCAAAATAAAATCTCCGCTAAGTTCCGATCTCATTCCTGTATATTCTTCAATATAGCCATCGTTAGATGTACTACCATCATTTGGAGAACCGGGTGCAGCGGCAAACACAGGCTCCCAAATTTTAGCTCGCGAAGAAGTAAAATCTTCGCCAACTCGTGCTGTTGCTGTGAGCCACGAAAGAATATTAGCATCTATCTGAAAGTGCCCAAATAAATGGTCAATACTGCCTGTATTGCCATATTCTTCCAATGTATAATATGGATTGACAATTCCATAAGGCGTATAATAATTATCAATATTGTAAAATTTGTTATTATAATCTTTCATATCTACAATACTGAAATCTCGCGGTATTTGCATCAAGTTGTTATACACAGTATAACCTTGCCCTGAGCCTGCCTGACTAACATACTTGTTGGAATAATTAACAGAAGCCGATGAAGTAAAAATTTTTCCTTTAATAGAGCCTTTAAGAGTGAAAGCATTTCGTTGATACACATCTTTATCTGTCGGCAATACTCCATCTTCGTACACATTAGAATATGATGCATAATATGTAGCATATTCTGTTCCTCCATGTATTGCAACTGTATTGTCGGAAGTAATTCCTGTATCAAAAAAATCTCTCAAATTATTTTTCTGAACTACATACGGTTTGTACAATTGTTGTCCATCAACAATATTTCCCCATACTCTATTTTTTCCATCAAATTTTGGTCCCCAACTTCCATTTTCAATGAATGAGAATTGTCCGCTCCATCCCTGTCCAAATGTATTTTGCATTTCGGGCAAGCGTCCTACTCGCGAAAACGTAGTATTGCTTGTTATGTCAATAGATAAATTGTCTTTTGCCGCTCCTTTTTTAGTAGTAACCATTATTACTCCGTTTGCAGCGCGAGAACCATAAAGAGAAGAAGCAGATGCTCCTTTTAAAGTAGATATTGATTCAATATCATTAGGATTAATGTCATTTAACCCATTACCAAAGTCAAATCCTCCATTCAGACTTGTACTTTGTGTAGCAGAATTACTGACAGGAATACCATCTACAACAACAAGTGGCTGATTACTTCCTCCAATTGACGAATAACCTCTGAGTATAACACGAGTAGAAGCCCCCGGTGCTCCCGAAGAACTTGAGATATTTACACCTGCTATTTTTCCCTGCAAGGCATTTAGCGGGCTGATAGTGGCTGCTTTGGTAAGTTCTTCGCTGCCTACTTGAGTTACCGCGTATGAAACACTTTTTTCAGAGCGTTTAATACCCATTGCCGTTACTACAGAACCTTCAAGTGTAGCAGCTTCAATTGCCAAAGTAGAATTAACAATAGAACGTGAGCCAATAACTTCTTCTCGTGTACTGTATCCAATGAAACTGAACACAAGAGTATTTCCGCCGGCAGGCACATTTATTGTGTAATTACCGGCATCATCTGTAAGTGCACCTGCTGTTGGTGCTTCCTTTACGGAAACTGTTGCGTAACCAAGAGGTTTGCCCTCTGCATCCGTAACCTTTCCTGTAATTTTGGTTTGCGCTTGGGCAAATCCAACGCTCGCAATTACGAGCAGCATTTGTAAAATGATTTTCTTCATGCGAATTTAATTTTAATTGATTTCGTTTTCACTATTTCTTTTCATTTTTTTATGTTTTCTTTTTGCAAATATAATTCATTTAACATAAATTTGCAACACCTATCAAAAAAAAACTGTAAAAAAAAATATATATTATTTATTATCAGTGTATTAAAAAATCACATAAATTTTAATTTTTAATATGCGAGTGTTAAAATCGTAAAATTTAACCTGTTTTTTAACATTAAAATAATCATGTTGAAAAACTGTATGTTTATTATGTTTTTTCGTAATTATGAAAATATTTTTGTTTTTGCTGTAAATAAAAAATAAAATATGCGGTTTTAACAATGTAACAATATATATTGCAGTTATTTAATATAGAAAAAAATATATAAACATATTACTGCAAATAGGCTAAAATATATATAATTTTTTTATTTAAAAATATATCATAAACATCAATATTTATAAAGATTTTAGGGTTTTAAAAATCATGGTAAATTTCACATAAAATTTTAAAGTGAAAATTTAAATGAGGTTGTCATATTACAAATTATAATAAAAAATAATATTTTGTAGAAAAAAATTATTTTATATAATCGTAAAACCTATATGTAACAACGGATATGTGCATTTATCGATAATGTAAAAATTGTAAGTTGCCATATTTTGTTGCGGTAAGATTCAATAATATTCCAATGTTATTGATATTTTTGCAAAAAAAATACAAAAAATGGAACTATCAACAATTTGCGCAATATCAACAGCAGGCGGCGTTGGCGGCATTGCTGTTATAAGAATTTCGGGTGAAAATGCAATAAGAAATACGGATAAAATTTTCTTTGCAATAGACAAAAATAAAAATTTGCTTAATGCAAAATCAAATACTATTATATTCGGCAAAATAAAAACCGGTAAAAATGAAATTATCGACGAAGTTCTTGTCAGCGTTTTTCGTGCGCCACACTCATATACAGGCGAAGATACGGTAGAAATTTCGTGCCACGGTTCTACGTATATTCAGCAACAAATATTGAAATTACTTATAGAAAGCGGTTGCACGCTTGCCGGCGCAGGAGAATTTACTCAACGCGCTTTTCTGAATGGAAAAATGGATTTAAGCCAAGCGGAGGCTGTTGCCGATTTAATAAACTCTACATCGCAAGCGGCACATAAGGTTGCAATAAATCAGATGCGTGGAAAATTTTTAAATGAATTGCAAAATATTCGTCAAAAACTCGTCGATTTTACTTCGCTTATTGAGTTAGAACTTGACTTTAATGAGGAAGATGTTGAATTTGCCGATAGAAAAGAACTTGGCGAATTTGCACAAAATATAGAAAAATATATTTCAAAACTTTGTAAATCGTTTGAAGTCGGCAATGTTATTAAAAACGGCATTCCTGTTGCGATTGTCGGCGAAACCAATGTCGGAAAATCAACATTACTTAATATTTTACTCAACGAAGAACGTGCTATTGTCAGCGAAATTCATGGTACAACGCGCGATGCAATTGAAGATACAACAAACATCGGCGGAATTGTTTTTCGCTTTATTGATACCGCCGGAATACGCAACACAAATGACAAAATAGAAAATATAGGAATTGAACGAACATACAGCAAAATCGAACAAGCCGCTATTGTTCTGTGGATTATTGACGCATCGCAACCTGTTCAAAATGCGGAAAACATGGCAAATGAAATGATAGAACGCTGCAAAAACAAAAAAATGATTATTGTGCACAACAAAATCGACAAAAACAAACACGCCGAAACGCTTAATATACCAAGCGATGCGGGAATTAAACAAGTAAATATTTCGGCGAAAGAAAAATTAAATATCGATGTGCTGCAAAATATTTTATTGGAAATTGCTCAAATACCCGAAATTGGTTCGAACGATGTTATTGTAACAAATATGCGGCATTTCGAGGCTTTGCAAAATGCTTATTCGGCAATTATCAGAGTACAAAACGGATTACAGCAAAATATTCCTCACGATTTACTTGCACAAGATATTCGCGATTGTATTTTTCATATAGGCGCTATCACAGGAGATATTACAACCGACGAAATTTTAGGAAATATTTTTTCAAAATTTTGCATAGGGAAGTAGTTTTTAGAGTCGTAAGTCATAAGTCGTAAGTCATAAGTATTTTGTTGGGTTGGGCTGATAAGTTTCTCTAACGTCTTTGTTCTTGGTTCTTGGCTCTTGGCTCTTTGTTCTTCCCCGTTCGGCGTAGTTTCCAAACTACGTCGCGCTAAAAGCAAGGCTGCAGCCTTGCAAAGAATAAAAATAAAGATAGACAAATGAAAAATTAAAAGCAAACAGATAAAAATCAATTACTAATTACGATTTTGTTGTTTAGTGTTGATTTGAAAAAAGCACGCAGATAACGCAGATACGACGGATTTACGCAGATAAAAGTCAATTACAAATTATAATTTTGTTGATAAAATCTTTATAACTTTATGAACTTGACAAACTTTAAAAACTTCTTTTGTAAATTATATGCAATAAATATTATAACTTTACAAAAAAATAACAGAAAAACAGAAATTAAAAAAAATAAATATGATTTCAATTTTAAAAAACACCCCAAAATTATTCGTTTGTGTTGGTTTGATATTTTGTTGTCAGACTGTATTTGCGCAAAATCAATTAACGGTTGAAAATATTAAGCAAATCAACGCTCAGTTATTTTGTCTTACAACGCCGACAGATACAATAGAGTTTATTAAATCTGATACAATAAACCGTAAAAAACCATTGTTTCTTTTTATTCAAGGTTCTTTACCCAAACCGATAATTGAAGATAATGGTAATAATGATTATTATCTTGTAGGATTCAACTTTTATGTGAATATTTTAAAAGGTTTTAATGTTGTAGTAATAGCAATGCCAAATACACCAGCAATTGCCAAAAACAAAGATTTGGATAATCAAGGTTCTTATGTAAAATCTGAAAAGCCTTATGATTATGACAAAACATATATGAAACGCAATGTAATTGAAACTTACGTAGAACGTGCAAATACAGTTGTAAATTACTTATTACAACAAGAATGGATAGACAATGACAGCGTACTTGTGTTTGGACATTCGCAAGGTGCTTATGTGGCAGCACGATTGGCTGCCGAAAATGAAAATATAACAGCAGTATGTTTTTCAGGCACAAGCCCATTCGGACGATATGCAGGAGTGATGCAAGAAACACGAGCAAAGGCAATTACAGGGCAAATAACAGAGGAACAAGCACAAGAACAAATAAACAATTATTGGGATAATTGGAATTATTATTGTTATGTAACAGACATTCCGGATAATTACATAGGCGATTTACCCGCAACGTGGAAAAGTTTTTCGCAATCGGTTGTAGAAATTCTCGCAAATCTGAAACAACCTCTTTTTGTTGTTTACGGAACAA
>JAITPP010000213.1 GCA_031289385.1 Prevotellaceae bacterium
CCGTAGTGCGAGGCTTGCTTTTTAAGCGTTGTAATTCCGAGCTGACGCAAGAGAAAATGAAATTTTTCGATATTATAATTGTACAACATTCGCACCGAGGGTACATTCAGCGAGCGTTCCAAAGCCCGATGCGCAGGCACTGCTCCGTCAAAAGTTTTATCATAATTTTGTGGAGAAAATCCCGAAATATGTATTGGCACATCGGCAATAAGCGTGTTTGGCAAAATTGAGCCTTCGTCGAGCATTGCCGCATACAGAAACGGTTTGAGAATACTCCCCGAACTTCGCGGCGACGTAATTATATTAACATGTTCGCTGCTTTCGTTTTTGTTTATATCGCCCACGTTTCCTACGTATGCCAAAACTTTATTTGCCCGCACATCAATTATCACTGCGGCTGCGTTATAAACATTGTTCGATTTGTATTTTTCGGAATATCTGTTTAAGATTGCTGCGGCTTTGATTTGATATTCCGAATTGATTGTTGTAACAACACGTTGCCCGTTATAATTTTTTGCAATCAAATCGAACAAATGCAATGTTTCCATTGGTAAACTATGCGGCTGGGCGGGGATATTTTCGGCTTTTGCCAAACGTAAATCTTCATCCGTCAAATAATTTTTTTTATGTAATTTTTCTAAAAGTTTATCTCGTTTTTTTATGAGTAAATCTCTGTTTTTTGCAACGTGTATAAGCGATGGCGAATTAGGCAAAACCGCAAGCGTGGCGGCTTCAGCCCACGATAATTCACGAACCGAACGTCCAAAATATCGCCAAGCAGCGGCTTCGATTCCTATAACATTTCCGCCAAAAGGAGCGTGGGATGCGTACAATGCAAGAATTTCCTTTTTTGTATATTTCAACTCCAAGCGCATAGCCAAAATTGCCTCAATAATTTTTTCTTTTATCGTTCTGTTTTTGCCTTTGCGTGCAAGACGAATAACTTGCATCGTAATAGTGCTGCCGCCTTCGCGAATTTCGCCATGTTTTATATTTTGCAAAAAAGCGCGACTTATTGCAATAAAATCAAAACCTGTGTGATTGTAAAATCGTCCATCTTCAAATTCAACGAGAGCAATTTCGTATTTTTTAGGAAGGCTGTCAATTTCGGGAAATCGCCATTGTCCGTCGGTTGCAACTTTTGCGCCAAGCAGTCTGCCGTTTTCGTCGCCTATTGTTGTTGAATAAACATTGTCAAATAAAATTTCGGGAATACAAAAATAAAACCATAATAAAAATATCGATGCAATAATAAGTTTGTAATGACGTCGTATTGAAAGCATAACGCACTTAATTAATATTTTATTTTTTGCCGATATTTTCATTTTGAATTTATTTATACAAATGTAAAAAAAATATTTAAAATGAGTATTTAGTATTCGGTATTTAGTATTCGGTATTTAGTATTTAGTATTTGGTATTTAGTATTCAGTATTCGGTATTTAGTATTCAATAAATTAATTTATTTGTTGTATCAAATTATTCTTTGTATCAAAAATCACTAAATGTTAAATTTATAACAATGATTTTGTTATTTTATTTTTTGGTATTGTTAAATACATATAGATTTTCACAAATTTGCATACTGAATATCAATAATTTAGCCTATGAAAAATACTCCAAAACTATACGAATTTAACAATACCATATTTTTCTATTCCAAACAGATTAAGAATTAAGAATTATCAAAAAAATAACTTCTATAACTTCTATAACTTCTTAACTTCTATAACTTCTTATTTTCAACCCCCCTACTCGTTAGTAATTTTTGTAATGTTTACGGTTGTCATAGGGTATTTCATTCCCATATATTCGTTTTTGCCTTTGAGGTTTTGAGTGCCTGTGGAATTTATTGTCCAGCCTGTGTTCAAATCTATTTGCATGGTTATGGTTTGTTCGCCTTTCAGGGTTACGTGCGAGCCGTCGTTGTGCACATCCGATTCTACACTTCCTTTGCCTTCGAGTGTTGCGATGTTGTCGGCAACGCTTATCAGTTTCATCGTTAATTTTGTTTTGATGTCACTCCCCATTCCCAAAGCATCGCCATTTATATCAACTTTCCATTCGTCGTCAATGGCAACGGGCGTTTTGGGCATGAACGACGAAATTTGTTTGAACGAGCCTTGCAAAGTGCTTTCCGAAAACTGTTTTTCCAAATCGTTAATAATTGAATTTCGTGTTTCTTCGTCGAGCAGGCTTGTTGCGTCAGCCATGTTTTGGTGTATTTTTTCAAAGCCGGTAACCGATTGCACGTTTCCTTGCCTGTCGATTTTCATTTCCATCTGTACGCCTGTCATTGCTTTGAAAACGGGACTCATATCTTGCTCTGTGGCTTTTTCTTCGGCGGTGTTCGAGTCGAACGAAATTGATACGCCCATCATTTCCATATCCATTTTTACGGAATTATACTGCACGTTCATTACATAAACATCGTTTTCAATTGATTTTACTTCAAATATCATTCCCATTGATACTAAAAGTTTACTGTCCATTTTCTGTTGGGGCAATTCTTGTGTCGATTTGCTTTCAATGCTCATTGTTTGTTTCAGCACGTCGCCTTCTTGAAAATTGTATTCAAGCGTGTAGGTTTCGCCATTGTTGTTTTTGTTGCTGTTGCCGCCGCAGGCAAACATTAGCAGTACTGCTGCTACGGATAATCCGATTTTTGTTGTTAAATTTTTCATTTTATTATTATTTTAAGTGTTATATTTCATTTTCGTAATTATCTATTTTCGACAGCGTTGTCCATTCGCCGTTATACATTACTTTTGTGTTTTCGTAATTAATATTTTATGTTGTTAAAAAAAAGAGGTTGTCTGAAAAATAAGACAACCTCTGCTGTTTTTATTATTTTATTTCTGCAAGTCGTTTGTACTGATTGTATCGCCATAAAGCATTTTCCTGTGTAATTTTAAACAGTTCTTCTGCCTCTTGCGGAAACGATTTCATAAGCGATGTATAACGTATTTCGCCGCCGATAAAATCTTGGAATTTTGCCCAATCGGGCTCTTTGCTGTCGAGTACAAATCCGTTTGCGCCTGCACTTTCCACATCGGGATTATATCGCCATAAGTGCCAATATCCACATTCTACGGCTAATTTTTCTTCGCGTTGCGTGCATGACATTCCTAATTTTAATCCGTGACTGATACATGGCGCATAGCAAATTACAAGCGAAGGTCCGTTGAATGCTTCGGCTTCTTTTATTGCTTTTAAATATTGCGATTGATTTGCTCCCATTGCAACTTGCGCTACATAGACGTATCCGTAGGTTTTTGCAATCATACCCAAATCTTTTTTGCGTATTTTTTTACCCGAAGTAGCAAATTTTGCAACTGCGCCCGCAGGTGTTGCTTTCGACGATTGTCCGCCTGTGTTTGAATAAACTTCGGTATCGAGAACGAGAACATTAATATTTTCGCCCGAAGCAAGCACGTGGTCTAATCCGCCAAATCCTATATCGTAAGCCCAGCCGTCGCCGCCGAATATCCATTGCGATTTTTTTACAAAGTACTGTTTCAATTTCAAAAGTTCTTTACAAAGTGTACAAGCAGGACAGCAACAAGTATCTGAGCCTGATGCTACTATCTGTTTTACCAATGATAAACGTTCAGGGTTTGCATTGTGCTTTTCCAAATAATCAGCAACATCATTTATTGTCTTGATATTTTTGTCGTTATTGCAATTTTCAGCAACAAAAAATTGAACTAATTCGTCAATAGTAGCAATACCCCATTTAAGAGCAGCAACATATTCGTCTACAATTTTTCTGTCGTTCATATTGTTAAGCCAAGCATTAGCAGCATCCTTAACTCTTTGGTTTACCCATTCTATTGCTATGAGTTCTTTTGTCTTGTTGATAACTCTTTCACGCATTTTGCGGGTGGCTGTTGCCATTCCCAACCCATATTCGGCATTATCTTCAAACAGTGAGTTTGCCCATGCAGGTCCAAATCCCGAACGATAATTTTTGCAATATGGCGTTGATGGCGCAGAGCCTCCGTAAATTGACGAGCATCCTGTGGCGTTTGCGACAAGCATTTGTTCGCCGAATAATTGTGTAATTGCTTTAATATATGGAGTTTCGCCACAGCCTGCACATGCTCCCGAAAATTCAAACAAAGGTTGTGCAAACTGGCTGTTTTTTACGCTTGATGTTTTATCCAACAAATAATCTTTATAAGTAACTTCGGTTTGCGAAAATTCCCAATTTTTTTCCTGTTCCATTTGATTTTCGAGCGGCTGCATTTCCAACGCTTTTGTTTTTGCGGGACATATATCGGCGCAGTTGCCGCAACCTGTACAGTCCAACACCGAAACCTGAATACGGAAGTGCATTCCTGCAAGTTCTTTCGGCACTTTCATATCAAGAGTATTCATTGATTGCGGTGCGTTTTTCAGTTCTTCGTCGGTTAGAACAACAGGGCGAATTGCTGCGTGCGGACAAACAAACGAGCATTGATTACACTGAATACAATTTTCGGCTTTCCATTGGGGAACGTTTACGGCTATTCCGCGTTTTTCGTAAGCGGTAGTTCCGGCAGGGAATGTTCCGTCTTCGTAACCTAAAAATGCGCTTAACGGTAAGTCGTTGCCTTTTTGTGCGTTGATAGGCTCAACTACATTTTTAATGAAATCGGGAATATTTCTTTCGTCATTTTGGTTTACAAGTTCAATATTTGCCCATTCGGCAGGAATTTCTACTTTAACAATATCTTCGCCTTTATCAACAGCCGAATAATTCATGTTTACAATGTTTTCGCCTTTTCGTCCATACGATTTTTCGATAGCCTTTTTCATTTGCGTAACAGCCAAATCGTAAGAAATTACCTGCGAAATTTTGAAAAATGCCGATTGAAGAATTGTATTTGTACGATTTCCCAAACCTATTTTTTGTGCAATATCGGTGGCATTTATGATATACATGTTAATATCGTTTTCTGCCAGATATTTTTTTACGTTATCGGGAAGATTATTTTTTGTTTCTTCAACCGTCCAAGGCGAGTTGTACAAAAATGTTCCGCCGCGTTTTAATCCTTTCAGACAATTATATTTTTTGAGATACGAAGGAACGTGAACTGCCACAAAATCAGGTGTATTTACCAAATACGGAGCTTGAATAGGTTTATCGCCAAAGCGCAAATGCGAGCAGGTGTATCCGCCCGATTTTTTGCTGTCGTAATCAAAATATGCCTGACTGTATTTTTCGGTATTATCGCCGATTATTTTTATTGAATTTTTGTTTGCGCCAACAGTTCCGTCAGCACCGAGTCCGTAAAATTTAGCTTCAAATGTTCCTTTTGGAAGTACGGTAATATCGGGCAATAGCGGAAGCGAACGATTTGTAACATCGTCGTTTATTCCTATTGTAAATTGATTTTTTGGCGTTTCGTCATTCAAATTATTGAATACCGAAAGTATATGCGCCGGTGTTGTGTCTTTCGACGATAAGCCGTAGCGTCCGCCGATAATCAAAGGTTTTTTGCTTACCGCAATATCTTTACTGCTGGCAAAGGCTTCAACAACATCGAGATACAGCGGATCGCCGTTTGCGCCCTGTTCTTTTGTGCGGTCGAGTACACAAATGCGTTTTGCTGTTTCGGGAATAACTGCGCCGAGATATTTTACCGAAAACGGACGATATAAATGAACTGTAATAACTCCTGTTTTTCCTCCGTCTGAATTTAGTTTATCAACAACCGTTTTTATTACTTCGGTAATTGAACCCATTGCTATAATAATATCGGTAGCATCGGGCGCGCCGTTAGCATCAGACGAGCCGTAATATGTAAACGGTTTATATGTGCGTCCTGTGATACTGCTGATTTCTTTCATATAATCGGCAACAATATCGGGAATAACATCATAAAATTTGTTTTGAATTTCGCGCGTTTGAAAATATATATCAGGATTTTGCGCTGTTCCTCGCGTAACCGAATTTTCGGGATTCAACGAGCGTTTGCGAAACTCTTCGAGAGCGTCCCAGTCTATCAGTTTTGCAAGATTTTCTTGATTGGCTACTTCAATTTTCTGAATTTCGTGAGATGTACGAAATCCATCAAAGAAGTGCATAAACGGAATTCTGCTTTTTATTGCCGCCAAATGCGCCACAGGTGCTAAGTCCATAATTTCCTGTACCGATGATGTTGCCAATAATGCAAAACCTGTTTGGCGAGCGCTCATAACGTCCGACTGGTCGCCGAAAATAGAAAGCGCCTGAGCCGCCAGCGAGCGTGCCGAAACGTGAAAAACGCCGGGCAATAATTCGCCTGCAATTTTATACATATTAGGAATCATCAGCAAAAGCCCTTGTGATGCTGTGTAAGTTGATGTAAGCGCTCCTGCTTGCAGCGAGCCGTGAACTGCGCCTGCTGCGCCGCCTTCCGATTGCATTTCTACAACTTTTACCGTTTCGTTGAAAATATTTTTTCGCCCAAACGCTGCCCATTCATCAATGTATTCTGCCATTGGCGATGATGGTGTAATAGGATAGATAGCTGCAACTTCGCTAAACATGTAGGCTACATGAGCTGCTGCATAGTTACCGTCGCAAGTTATAAATTTTTTCTCTGCCATATTTTTATAATTTAGAGTTTATAATAATTCGTTAACTTTGTACAAGTGGTTGTTTTCAGTAGTTTAAGGTAGATTTTATTATGAAAAATTTGGTAAATATAACTATTTTTTTTTAATTTAATATTTTATGCTTTTTATTTTTGTTCGTTCAAAAAGTCCTGTAATCCT
>JAITPP010000254.1 GCA_031289385.1 Prevotellaceae bacterium
TTAATACTTGGCGGTGCGGAAGTTACGCTTTGGGATATAACAAATATTTACGCTTATTTTGCCCGAACATTAAATAATTTCAGAAATAATAACGGCAAATATGATGATACCGATAAACAAAAAGCCGATTACATATTAACCGAAAACGATAAAAAACCGAAATTGCAAAATAACGGAACAATAAGCGCAGCCGCCATTTGGCAAACATTAAATTCATTATCAAATTTAAATCGCCCCGAAGAAGAAATGTCGTGGAAATCGTTTTCGTCGAGCGTAAAAATTGCTTGGAAATCAGGAACAAGTTTCGGAAATCGCGATGCGTGTGCAATAGGCGTTACTCCCAATTTTGCCGTTGGCGTATGGGTTGGAAATGCAAGCGGCGAAGGCAGACATTTGCTTACAGGCGTAAATTATGCTGCGCCGATACTTTTCGAATTGTTCAATATCCTGCCAAAATCACAGCAATGGTTTGAGCAGCCTTACGACGAAATGACACTAACAGCTGTGTGCAGCAAAAGCGGATATTTGGCATCAAGTATATGCGAAGGTATTGATAGCATTTGGCTGGTAAATTCTGCGCTGACATCGGCAGAATGTCCGTATCACAAACTTGTGCATTTGAATAAAGATGAAACATATCGCGTAAATTCCGATTGTGTTTCGGTGAGCGATATTGTAAATAAATCGTGGTTTGTTTTGCCGCCTGTTCAAGAATGGTATTACAAACTCAAACATCACGATTATAGGCAATTGCCGCCGTTCATGCCCGATTGCGATGGAGAAGAATCGTCGCCCATAGATTTGATTTATCCTGTGCCGAATAGCGAAATTGTGATAACAAAACAACTCGACGGAAGTGTTGGTAATATTGTGTTTGAGGCAGTGCACAGAAATGCGGAAGCAAATATTTTTTGGCATATTGATAACGAATATATAGGCGTAACAAGAATTTATCATCAGATTGCAGTTAATCCAAGCGCAGGCGAGCATTTGCTTACATTAGTGGATGATGCCGGCAATACCAAACGGCTGATTTTTTTTGTGAAAGATGTTGAAAAATAGTCGTTGGTATTTAGTCGTTAGTCGTTGGTAGTTAGTCGTTGGTAGGTAGTCCTTATTCGTAATTGTTTTTCAATTCTTCATTCTTCATTCTTAACTCTTCATTCTTCATTCTTAACTCTTCACTCTTCATTCTTCATTCTTCATTCTTAACTCTTCACTCTTAACTCTTCACTCTTCATTCTAAAAAAAAGGATACTTGAAAGCAAGCATCCTTTTTTTAAAATTTTATAATAATTTCTAAAAAATTATTTTTGTTCTTCGCAAGACTTTTGTTCTTCGGTAGCTTCTTCGCCTTCTTTACAACATTTGTCTTTGTTAGGACATTCAAACTCTTCAACTTTTGTTACTGTAATTGTATAAACTTTGTCCCCTACTTTTGGTGCGCTGCAACAAGATTTTTCTTTGTTTGCACAGCAACCTTCTTTCGGTTCGGCGGTTGCATCTTCTGCAACTTTTTCTTCAGCAACTTTTTCTTCTTTTGCTTTATCGCAAGCAGCCTTACATTCTGCAAGTTTTGCTTCAACAGCAGCAATTGCTTCTTCATCAAGAACTTCAACTGAAAGTTTACCTACAACAGCAACACCTTTACCATACAAAAGCGTATCAACATTAACTCCTTCAGCAAGAACAACTTTTACAAATGTTCCTTTTCCTGCTAAAACTAAATCTTCTTTGGTAACCGGGCATAAGCCTAATTTACCAACAAGCGTTACTTCGTCGAGCGCTACAAGTGAATCTGCGCTTTCTACCAAAGCATCTACACCAGCGTATTGTGGCGTTTCCGTGTTGTCTTTCTTTTTGTCTCCGCAAGCAACTACAACGGTTACAAGCGTAATAACGACTAATAATTTTTTAATCATTCTTTTTTTTATTTTATTTAGGTTAAAAATTAAAACTCAAATTTCAAATTTCCACGCACAAAAGTATATATTTTTTTTAATCTAACCTAAATTAACCTGAATTTTAACATTTTTTTTAACATCAACTCGTATTTTTTTTAACATCAAGTCGGTTTTTCGTCATTTTTTTATCGAAAAATCTCCAAGTAATTGCTTGAAAACAAATTCATCTATACCGTCTGATATTATGATTATTTCACAGTTTCCTTGCTTTTTCTTATATATCGACGATTTTTCTTTCAAGTCTTTTGATACAACTAACAATTCGTAATCGCCGTTTTCTACAATCTGCATCGTTTCTGTACGCAATTTTGCCATTGCTTCGTTGTTCGCTGACGTTAAAACTGTAATTGTTTTTATTCTTTTCAAGTCAATATCGGGAGTTAGCAGTTGTTTTAAATTGTCGCCGACAAAGCCCGATACTCCGCAACCTGTACAGCCTGTGAGTTTATCGACATCTGCAATGTAATAGCTTTTAACGCCTTCAATTTCAGAAAATTTTGTATATAATGATGTTTGTGATAATGCTGTGTTTATACATAAAATCATTATAACTACCGATATAATTTTTTTTGGTTTCATATTTTTGTTTGTATTTATATATGTTTCAATTTATAAGTTATTTAATTCTTCGTCTATTTCACATACCTGTTCGCTTGTTATGTCAAGCAGAGCAACGGCATCATCAACTACGCCCGAGATTTTTGTAAATGAATTTTCAAGCATTTGCAAAACTTCGGTTTCGTTTGTATTTACGTTTGCAATAAATTTTGGCTCTTCGTTGTCGGGTAAAATTATTGTAGAAATTGTAATTAATAAGGCAATGCAAGCGGCTGCGCTAATTATTCGCAAGTTAATGATTGACGGATATTTGCGTGATGCTGCATTTTTGCTTTCATTATTAATTTTTACGGTGATTTTTT
>JAITPP010000262.1 GCA_031289385.1 Prevotellaceae bacterium
AGAATCTTCTTTACAGGATAGAATTTCATTTGACAGATACGACAAAGAAATTTCCGATTTTATTTCCGATATGGTTATTCCTTCTATGTTTGCCGAAATGGAAGGAAAAAACAAAATCATGTTAAATACTGTTGCAAGCGAAACGAAAGCAATAACACAAGAAAAGTTAGTAAATAAAGAATTGCCTAAACAAGAAGAAAAAATAAGTAAAAAAGAAAAAAGAAAAGAAGAAGAAGAAAAACTTATAAAAGAAGAAGCAAGACTTATAAAACTTAGACAGGAAGAAACCGCTAAAGAAAATCTTGAAAATGAAATAAGAGACAAGGAAATAGCGTTATCAGCCCCAAACAGTTTTGTAATGTCAAATTCTGTTTCCGATTTAATACTTCAAACCATTACCAATGAAAATAAAAAGCATACCCAATACAAAACAGACCAAGAACGATTTGATAATTTGAAAGATAAAGAACAGATTATGTGTTACATTTCTTCAATAACAACTAATGTTGCAAGTTTTCCTAATGAAAATAACGATACAGCAGTATTTTTCTGCAAAAGAGCAACAGGCAACGAATTAGCATTATTGCTTTTCTTGGATGGAAACTGCATAGGCATAGGCACTAAAAACAAAGGGCTTTTAGCCAAAATACCAAGCAGTCAATTTACAGGAATCCGCACGCTTTCTTTATGGAATAAAGATAAAGAATTGTTGAACACACCTGTCGATTTTTCTTTCAAAACTTATTATCAATTTAAATGGGAGCGTAATAACATCGCATTGGCAGATAAAGTTAACGACAACGCAGCTGTTGTATCATATTCAAATAACTCTGAAATGTCAAATTCCGTTTCGGAATTAATAAATCAGACAATTTCACAAGAAGCAAAGAAACAGGAACAATACAAGAACGATGAAGAGAAATTTAGCCGGATAAAGGAGAAAAAACAAATTATTGATTATATTACCGCCGTTACAGATAATGTAACAAGTTCGCCGCAAGAAGATAACGAAACCGTAGTATTTTTCTGCGAGGGCGCAAAAGGCAATGACTTTGCTTTACTGCTTTTCATGGATGGAAATTGTATAGGTATAGGCACTAAAAATAAAGGGCTTTTAATCCAAATACCAAAAACGACGGGAATACACAATTTGTCGTTGTGGAGTAACGATAAAGAGGTATTGAAAACGCCTGTTAATTTTTCTTTCAAAACCTATTATCCATTTGAATGGGAACGAAATGATATCAAATTAAAAAATTGATTTAATAATATGAACGTTTAGAAAGATGAAAAAAATTATATTTATTATTTGCTGCTTGTGTACGATAGGAGTATCGGCGCAACAGGAAAAGAAGAAAATTGTAATCTCGGCAACTCCCGACACAACTATTTCCAAAGATATAGTAGGTTTGTTTATAGATGAACTTGGCGTTGGCTTGAATAAATCGGGCAAGTACGAAGTTGTTCAAAATAGAAAGGAATTTGCAGCAGTGCTGGGTGAAGAAGTTGAATTTCAAGAAAGCGGATATGTAAATGACGAAGAACAAATAGAGTTAGGAAAAGCAGCGGGCGCAGAAATTGCCTGTTATACCACTATCCGCAAAATAGGAAGAAACTTCAATATCACATGTAAATTTTTAGATTTGAAAACAGGTAAAAGTATTGGACAACCTTTTTCTCTTGCCACTAAAAACGGGGAAGATGACCTGATAGATGTAGCCCATTTAATGGCGCGAAATTTAGCAAGCGGCAGAGACATTACAGCAGAGAGAAAAGCCGACTGGGTTAAAGCCCCTAAATGTTATTATGATGAATACACGGATAAGTATATAGATTGTGATATTAGCATCTCGGATGAAGAAAGCCTGCCGTATGCCGAAGCCTGCGATTTTTGTAAAAACAAAGGAGACGGCTGGCGTTTACCAACTCAACAAGAATTAATGAAGATATACAATAATCGCTTTGTTATAGAAGAAAACGGTAGTGCAAAATTTAAATACAAAGATTATTGGAGTTCATCAAAGCGCAATAATTATGAAAGTTATGTTGTAAATTTCAGCACAGGCAAGATTGACTGTTACAGTAAAAACATCAAAAATCCGTTTCGTTGTATAAGATATGATTGATAAATAAAATTAAATTCTGTGCAGACGAGGGTTATGCCTCGTTTGCACTATACTGCGCTCGGCTCAATTTTGTGCATAAATTTAATAGCCCACAAAACCACAAAGTTCACAAAGAATTGAATCAATTAACAATTAACAATTAATAATTACAGAATACGGAATTACTGAATACAGAATTACAGAATACCAAATACTAACGACTAAATACTAACGACTAAATACCAACGACCAAATACTAACGACTAAATACCAACGACTAAATACCAACGACTAAATACCAACGACTAAATACCAACGACCAAATACCAAATACCAAATACCATTTTAAAAAGCAAGTAGCAGGTAATTATCATCACAACAATTACTTGCTACTCAAAAAAAGTGGTTCTATTATGAAGTATAGTATAATAAGTGTAATAAGGGATACTCAATTTTCTGTAACGCTTATGAACATCGGATTATGCCTAACCATATAGGTATAATATTGATTTTCATGAGAAATTTGTAATTATGTAATTATGTTTGTTGTTTTTGTATGAGAGAACTTTTTTAATTGTATTACATATCTCGGCTATCGTATGAAATAACTTTATAAAATAATTGTTTATTTTATTGCTCTCACTATTGCCAACATTATATATTATTATATTTATAGACATAATTCCGATATTCAATCAACTTTTTTAATGGTTTCTTTTAACTTTTTTAATAATCTTTCCTTCTAAAATAACTCTAATCTGCTAAAATAACTCTAATTTTTCAATTTAATTTTTTTCTAATTTAAATGATTTAATACTCCTTTTCTAATTTTTAATCGTTCAACTTAAATTCATCCTACAAACAAGATTCTGTTATCGAATTTCCTGTTTTTCTATCTTAATTTTATTTTCATCATTATTTCAAATAATCGCTTATACAATACGTATAAAATCTTGTACAAATATACAAATGTTTTTTTAAAAATCTACTTTTTTTTGCAATTTTTTTTCATTTTTTCTCTTTTTATGTAAAAAAGATACTAATAATAAAGCATTTAGAATAAAAAACGAAAAGTTAAAAAAATAGTTAAATAATCTTATATTTCGGCATTTTTGCAAACAAAACGCATCAAAAACAACTAAGTTCATACATTTTTTCGAATAAAATCATATTTCTTTCTTCTGCCAATTTCCTTTTTTCAGATAAAAATACCCGAATCCGCCGATAAGCAGCCAATACACAAATTCCGACAGCCACACTATTTCCGTTGGGCTTGGATTAACGATTGCCGTATAATAAATGTATGCTATATAAAAAAACATTGTTGTAAATTCAATTAAAAATGCGGTGCGCGTGTTTCCTGTTCCCGATACCGCATTGAAAATTATATTGCCCACCGCACAAAACACCATTGCTACCGACACAACCCGCAAAACAGGTATGCTTGCGCGTATTAAATCGGCGTTTTCGGTATAAATTTGTGCGAAAAGTTCGGGAAAAGCAAATGTAAACGCCATAATTGGCACAACCAATATTAACGAAACCTTTACCATGCGGTTGATAAACGGCAGCACTTCGTTTTTTCGTCCTGCACCAATCAAATTGCTTACTAAGGTGCTAACGGTTGTAGATAGCGCAATTCCCGGAATCATAAGCAGCATGTACAAACTTCGCCCGATGTTGGTTGTTGCCAACGCTCGCTCGCCCATTCGTTCAATAAATATGAAAAACAAAAACCATGTTGATGTTGATATAAAAAATTGAAACATTATAAAAATCGATAAACCAAGCATTTGCTTAATCACTTTCCAGTCTATTTTTGAAAACACAAAAAGTGCATATCGTTTGGTATCCATTTTAAATATAGTGTATCCCAATAAAAACAAAAACGTAACACACTCGGCAATAACCGAAGCAATAGCCGCGCCTGCAATACCAAGTTCGGGAAAACCAAAATTTCCGAAAATCAAAGCATAATCGAAAAAAACATTGCTTAGCGATGTAATTATTGCCGAAACGGTAAGCACCCGCGTTTTGGTAATTCCCACATATAAACTGCGAAACATTATATTAAAAAACGCAAAGAAAAAACCGTAAATGCGCCAATCAAGATATTCAAAAACAGCATTATATATATTTTCTGATTTTACAAGAAAGTGTATAAGCGCAGGCATCTGAAAATACGAAAACATGAAAACAATCACGCTCAGCAGCAAGTTAAACAATAAGCCGTTGTTGAATATCAAACCTATTTTTGCATAATCGCCCTCGCCATTGCGGCGTCCTATAAGTATCTGCGCTCCCTGACTAAATCCGAAACCTACAATATACACCGCAATATAAAACATTCCTGCAATAGCCGACGCACCAAGCGCAACCTCGCTCACATGCCCAAGAAACGCCGTATCGGTAACATTTATAATATTTTGCGCAACTAACGTTAAACAAATAGGATATGCTATGTTGAATATATTTTTATTACTTGTTAGATTCATAATTTATGATGTTTTTCTGTACAAAAAAAATGTAACAGCCCGCAAAAATACTAAATTAATGGCGAACAAGCAAATGGGATAGTTGTTGGTATTTAGTATCAAGTATTTGGTAT
>JAITPP010000143.1 GCA_031289385.1 Prevotellaceae bacterium
GAACAGAAAAACGATTTGTTTTTCAAAAAATGAACAGATACACGACAATGTGATAGGAATGTATATTGAAAAGTATTATTATAAAAACTGAAATTTACGGAAATAATAAATTCTGATAAATTAAGACATTACCACACACAATAGATGGGTCAAAACGTTGGACGAAAGAATACAAGACTTTGAACAATGGTGCAATACAGTTGGCACATCAAAAATCAAAAACGTTTGTAATTTAATTGAAAATATTTATTAGACTTTATATAATATTTTTTTTTGAGGTACAGATAAAATGAAAAATATTTTCTAAAAACTAATGTGCTTTGGAAATGCAAATTGCGATGTTAGCAAAGGGTTTATTGCTATAAAACAGTCAATTACATCGATGCTGTGAATTTCATGCAGAGTTGCAAATTTGTTCAAGGTTACTCAAATTTTTCACTGCACCTCAAAAAAAAGTTTTAGCCTAAAATCAAACCGAGCGGAGTATAATTGTATTTGATTTTCTAACTTCCCGTAACAATCCGCACGCCATTTTCAGTTTCTTCAATTTTTATTGTGAGGGTGTTGTCGGGGAGTAAGGGTGATATTTTTTCTGCCCATTCTATCAGGCAAAGGTTTTTGCTGTAAAAATATTCTTCGTAGCCTAAATCGTAAGCCTCGTCGAGTTTGTTGATGCGATAAAAATCGAAATGAAAAATTTGTTTTCCGTCGGCACAATGGTATTCGTTGATAAGTGCAAATGTGGGACTGCTAACAATGTCGATAACATTAAGTTGTCGGCAAATTTCTTTTATGATTGTTGTTTTGCCTGCGCCCATTTTTCCGTAAAATGCTATAATGCGCTTGTCGCCTATATGTTGCAACAACTCGGCGACAGCATCGCTGAGTTTATTTAATTCGGGTATTTCTATTGAAAACATTTTATATTTGTATTTTTTATTTTTATCGCAAAGTTCGCAAAATAATTATTAGTGGTTAATGATTAATTGTTAATTCGTAATTTATTTTTTTACCGCAAAGTTTGCAAAATTTTTCGCAAAGAACGCAAAATAATTATTAATTATTAATTGTTAATTCGTAATTGTTTTTTTTACCGCAAAGGTTTTTAATATCAATAAATCTTCATAATTAAATCTCCTTTATTATTATTTATTCTTGTTGTCTGAACTATGATTTTAGAGTGATTATTTTGATTTTTGTGATTTGTAATAATTTAAAGATTGCCTGACGGACATGCCTTTTTGCCTGACGAGGCAATATTTTGATAACCGCAGGTAAGGCGTAAGCCGTAGCCTGCGGGAACAAATAGCACTTACCGCTGCCTGAAAGGCAAAACTTATTTGCCGATTTAAGATTAAAGTCCTGTCTTTCAGACAGTGGATAGAGTGTGCTCTTCTTACCGCAGGTCGTTGCCCTGCGGTTATGAAAATCCTGCCTTTCAGGCAGTCTGCTTGTTGCTTTCATCCTTTTTATCATGTTCATCATTAAAATCACAGTTCAGATTATTTATTCTACTGAAATTTCATCAAATTCAATTCCCCATGCTGCGGCTTTTTTTCCGTTTTTGATTTCTTCCTTTATTTCGGGCGGTCGATTTTTCAGAAAAGCAAAAAGAACAAGCTCATCAATAATCAATTTCAAAGGGTCTTGAATAGGACGAAACATTTTATAGTCGCCTTTTGACAGTTTTTTGGCATCAAGAACTATTTTATCAATGGTATGAACGCCGGGAGTTTCACCCGGTATTCCTTCCATCAGAGTTGTGATTTCACTTTTTTCTTTATTCAAAACATCCACAGTGCCGACTACATTCAAAACGTAATAATCGGTATATGTTTTTTTGAGTTTGGGATATTCCACGATTGTGGGAAACAACTCGAAATTATCAACTCCAGCGCCGCGCAAAACGGAAACAAATGCTTCGCTGACGAGAATAACTTCCGCGCCTTCCAAAATATGCGAAGGTCGCTCAGGGTAGGGTTTATAAACCGAACCTGTAAATTTGAGCGGGTTGGGGACAGGTTTAGCGGTTAATCTGCCTTTTAGAAAATTAACCATGCTCTCCGACAGAAAAAGTTTCTGTTCGGAATCCATCGTAACTACGCCGCAGGGCGAGTTCGGGTCTGTTCTTATTTTGTAATATTTCAACATATTATTATTGTTTTTTCCGTAAGCTGAAGCGGACGGTTAATAAAGTGTCGTCCCTGCGAGACTTTTAGGCGTTATTCTTAATCTCCGCATTTCGCTACGCTGCATACGGGATTATCAATATTTAAGCCCTACGAACTTGCTTTTTTCGTAATTCGTAATTGTTCTTCATTCTTCCCTCTTCATTCTTAATTCTTCATTCGTAGTTAATAGTTTGATTTGAAAAACTGCATATATTCGGCAACGTTTTTACTTTGTTTTAGTTTCTGTAAATTATCGGGACTAATAATAAAATGCAGATATTCAGAGTCTTCAAGTTTTTTTATCAAGCCCGATTTCGCCAGCATTTCGCTATAATAGGTACGTGCATCGTTTTTGCTGTTTAGTGTTTTTACAATCAGCAAGTCGTATTTATTGTCAAACGATTCGGATGCGGTTTCGTAATTACTGTCGAGATAATTATCGGCGTTAAACAAAATTATTTCAAATGCTACCAAGTTCACGTCCAGCGTTTTATCAACGAGAACGGCAATATATTGTTCTTTGTCGCTGGGCAAATATTCTTCGGTTTGTGTTTGTACGGACGAAATATCTTCGGGTTGTTCCGACATTATTTTAACTTCGTTTTGTTGCAACACTTTCAGCATTTCGTTGGCTGTTTTTTCTGTTTCGCTGCCGTTGTATTTTGTTGCTATGTTTGCCAATGCTTCTTTGTACGACGCAAGATTGTTTTGATAGTTTGTTGCAAGCACTTTCAGCAGTTCCAAGCGGGGCATAACTTTTGATTCGCTGTTTGTTGCTATTGTGGCGTTTATCAAATCCAGCACTTCGGTATTTTTATTTTCTCTATAAAGATTTAGTGCTTGCTCGTAATTATTTTCAACCTGTTGTTCTTTTTGTTCGAGTTCCTGCAAGTATCCCGGATTTATAATTGACAGTGTAAGAATATTTTTGGGATAATAATTTGTCAGCAATTGTTTGTATTTATTTGCTTCGGATGTTTCGCCGTTTTCGGTGTATAAATTGTAAAGATAATAATATGATGATGCGATATATTCGCTATCGGGAAAGCGTTGTACAAGTTTTTCAAATGCTTCGATTGCCCGTTTGTTGTTGTTCATATCGTTTTTGTAGGATGTGGCAACCAAATATAAAGCGTGCATTATTTTGTCATTTGATATTTGCATTGCGTCGGCGGTAAGCGGAACGTCTTGCAAATAATATTCGCGTTGTTCGGGTGTTAGCGACGGTTTTTGCGGTTCTTTATTATCCTGAGCGTTATTTGTTTTTGCCGTGTCGTTGGTTGCGTTAGCCAGCAAGTCGGGTTCGTTTTGTATATCGTCAAAATTAGTATTTTCAGATATTCCTTTGTTTTTTCGTCGCCAGTTATCTTCAAGTTTACGGCGTCCCCATCGCATATTAAATTCGGTTAAACCTTGATTTAATTGTGATGTATTGTAAAAATACCATTTTGCATTGCTTCCGCGCGAATTTTGTGTTGCTGCGTTTTCGCGTGTTCCGTATCTTTCCATATCCGACTGCATCACATAATATTGACGGCTTTGTTCTAATTTTTGTTGTTCTTCTTTTTGTTTTTTTGCTTGGGCAATTAAGTCGTCAATCATTTTATCGCGTTCGGCTTGTGGCATGTTTGCTATATTTTGCAGGCTGTCTTCGTGTTCTACAATTTCGAGATTTGGCGCAAGAACTTTGAGTATATCTATTTTTTGCAAAACATTTGCATAATGTTCGTGTAACTGTGGCAGCGAGCCTCGCGCATCGGTATAATTGTGAAACGATTTTACATAATCGGGACTTACAAAATATAATTCAGCCAAAGCCAAATGTGTAAGTCCGAGTTGCACGTTGTTGTCAAGATTTTTTTCTATTGATTTTAGATAATAATCAACAGCCTCTTTTTCATTTTTATCCAATCGCGAAAGGTATCCGAGAGCATAATAAATTTGGTCTAAATATTCTTCATTTTTTTTGTCTTTCGCCATTTTTGTGTAGAGTTTTTTCAACTCGCCGCCTTGTGTTGTTGCATCAAAAGAATTTGCTTTTTGAATTTGTGCTGCAAAGCGAACGTTGTATGGCGCGTTCATTTTAGAAACTTTGGTAAAGTACATCAACGAATTTTCTTTATTTCCCACTTTTTGATGTAATTGGGCAATCAAAAAATTATAACGGATTTTTTCGGAACGTTTTTTTGTAAATTCCAGTGTTTTTTGCATTCTTTCGATAGCCTCGCCGTATTTTTTTTGTTTTATAAGCAGGTTTGTCCACGCCGCATGGTACAACTGATGATGCTGTTTCGGATAATTTTTCATTCTGCTTATTGCTTTCAGTCGGTTTTCGGCATCTTCCAAGTCGTTGCGTTCTGTCGAAACTATTGCGCTCCATATCCGCGATTCGTACAAAACCGTATCACGCGCGTATTGCGAATCCATATATTCGAGAGTTGCCGCCGCTCCCGTGTAATCCTGCATGTACGTTTGCGCTTTTGCAATGAGTATGTGCGCTTGCGGAACTTTTTCGTTAAATTCCTTTTTATTGTAGAATGCGCGTTGTTCCTTATTCATTTTTTTACCGCGCGGAAGTTCGGGTTTCGCCGTTATCGAATGGTCTTGCACAACTTTATTCGATTTAGTAATGGCTCTGTCCATATCCGAAGTTACTTTGTTAGCGGTTTCGCTGTACGAAAACGAAAATACGGGCAGCAATTCGTCGAACGATGCAGGATATGTACTTTCGGCTTTTTTAATACCTTCTTTGTAGCTTTCGTAGCCATTGAAATAGGTATTGTAATGCCCTGTAAATTTATGAAAAGTGCGTGTTGTCGCCGTATTCTTTTTGGTTGAACACGAAGCAAAAATTGCGAATAAAACGGCACAAGCAATTATTTTATTTATAATTTTCATCTATTATTTTATATAAAACAAACTACAAAGATAATTTTTCTTTAATAAATTACACACCATTAATGCAAAAATAGTTCAACAATTTTGTATTGACAGTAAAAATTAACAGTAATTGGTATTTAGTAATTGGTATTTAGTCGTTGGTATTTAGTCGTTGGTATTTCGTATTTCGTATTCTGTATATTGATATTAAGTTGTAAGTTAGAAAAATTAAGAAGTTAAAAAATGATAAATGGTAAATAATCAATAATCAATAGTAAATAATCAATAGTAAATAATCAATAGTAAATAATCAATAGTAAATAATCAATAGTAAATAATCAATAGTAAATATTACTCTTTTCATATCAATTTCGCAAATTGAAATTCAAATTGTACATTTGCATTCATAAAATTATATTATGACATTAAAATTTAAATTAATATTATTTGTTTTGTTGCCGCTGTGCTTGCTTGGATGCAAAAAAAATGACATTTTAAGCATGCCGCAACTCGAAAATATTTTGTTTGAAATGCACTTAGCTGACGGCGTATTTAGCACTCTTACAGCCAATAACAAAATTAATAACGCCGATTCTGTTTTCAGATATAAAAATATTTTTGAGAAATATAAATGCTCGCGCGATAAATTTGAAAAGTCGATGCGTGCTTATTCGCGCAAAAAAGAAACTATTGATAAAATTTACGAAAATGTGCAAAAACGCTTTGAAACAGTGTTAAAAAATTATGAAGGTATAAGCGTTTCGGAGTTTACAAATAGCATTATTAATAAAATTTCTACGCCTTTTAAAAATATTTTTTCAACCGTAGATAAATCGTTTGAAAACATCGAAAGTTTCGATGATATGCAAAACAAAATATCGGAACAAAACGATAATTTACAGGAAGATACAGCCATAGACTCGGCAAAAAATGAAGTTGATGACACGCCTGTTATAAACGAAAAAACAAAATCCGACAGTATTTTAAAATTAAAGCATAATAGTTTTAAAAAACAGTTGCAAAAATTTGAGCAAAATAGCGATAAAATAAATTAAATTAACAAATTAACAATATAATATAAAACCATTAAAAAATATATTTAACTATTTTACAGTAAAAGATGGAATTGCGCTGAATAGAACTATCTGCGACAATCATACACAATTAATTTATTTGATTTAATTATATGCGAAAAATTTGCGAACTTTGCGGTTAGAAAAACAATAAAAAAAATACAAAAGAGATTGAATTAGCAAAAAAAATGAAAAAAAATATTATTTACATATTAATGATAATCAGCAATATGTGCTACTCACAGCAAGCCGATAAATTTGACTCTATTTATGTAATAAATCAAGAAGATATAAAATGTATTTATATAGAAGAAAATGAAATTAAAATATTAGTAAATACATTAGCCATAGAAAAAATGAATAAAGTAAAATTTTCAAATTATGGATATTTAAAATTTTATTTTTATGAAAACAAAATTCCGATATTTTCTTCATTGATGGCTATGAAACCTGAATTTATTTATATATATGAAGTGTTTGATAGCATAATTTTTAATGGAAAAATTAATATTCAATATTCACATCTAAATGAAAATAATAAAGAACGGCAATTGTTTTTATCTAAACTTATCTTTTCTGCCGTTATTTCCGGACGTGTATGTTTACAAACACAAACGCCGAAAAAATAGTAAAAATGATTTAATTATATGCGAAAAATTTCAGCAAATTATATTTTTCCAATTAATGCGAAACCGATAAAAAATGGAGTGCTGACAATTGAGGATGACGGAAAAATAACAGAACTTTCTGACATGTCAGAAAATAGCGAAACCAGCGACAACATTGAGTTTTACGAAGGAATTGTTTGCCCCGGATTTGTTAATGCCCATTGTCATTTGGAACTTTCGCATTTGAAAAATTTAATTCCGCAACACACAGGAATTGTTGGTTTTATAACAGAAATATCCGAGCAGCGAAATGTCGCAGATGCGGCAGAACAACTGCGTTTAGCAAAATTTTATGATGAATTTATGCACGCGCAGGGAATTGTTGCTGTGGGCGATATTTCAAACAACGATTTGACTTTTGAATTAAAAAAACAAAGCAAAATTTTTTATCATACTTTTGTCGAAGTGTTTTCGCGAAATGAAAGCGAAATGAACAAAATTTTACAAAAAAATCAAACCATCGTAGATTACGGAAAACGGCTTGGACTCTCGATTTCGCCAACATTACACGCGCCGTATTCGATGTGCGATAAATTATTTTCAGAAATAAAACTTCGCGCCCAACAATACGGAATTTTATCGTATCACAATCAGGAAACGCAAGCCGAAAATGATTATTTTGAAAATAATTCGGGCGACTTTCTGACGTTTTACGAAAAATTTAAAATGCCCGATAATCCAACGCCAACGGGCAAAACAGCAATTCATCGCCTTTTGGAAAATATCAATAAACAAACAAAAATTTTGCTCGTTCACAATACTTTTACATCCGAAAATGATTACGATTTTGCAGTTGCAGCCTGCAAAAACATCACGTGGACGCTTTGCCCGCAATCAAATTTGTATATCGAAAACAGATTGCCGCCCGTTGAAATGTTACGCCGAAAAAATGCAAAAATAGCAATCGGTACAGACAGTTTATCGTCGAACACAGATATTTCGATTATCGCCGAATTGCTTGCTATTTCTGAAAAATTTAAAGATATTACACTCGCCGAATTGCTAACGTGGGCAACAATTAACGGAGCAAAAGCACTTGGAAAAGACGACATTTTAGGAACTCTGGAAACAGGAAAAACACCCGGAATAGTTTTAATTAAAAATGTTGATTTGCAAAAAATGAAACTTACAGAAAAATCGCAATCGGTAATTTTGTAATGCGAGAGACAAGAAACAAGAAACAAGAACCAAGAGCCAAGAACAAAGAGCCAAGAAGTTAGGGAAGTTAATTGTGAAAATTTATTGATGTAAAAAACTCGCAATCGGTAATTTTGTAACGCGAGAGACAAGAAACAAGAAACAAGAACCAAGAACAAAGAGCCAAGAAGTTAGGGAAGTTAATTGTGAAAATTTATTGATGTAAAAAACTCGCAATCGGTGATTTTGTAAGGCGAGAGGCAAAAAACAAGAGCCAAGAACAAAGAACAAAGAACCAAGAAGTTAGTGAAGTTAATTGTGATGTAAAAACATTTGCGAACTTTGCGGTTAAGAAATTATAAAACGCAACGATTTTCTATTTGCCGCTTTTTAACATCTCTAACTTCCGACCAAATACCAACGACTAAATACTAACGACTAAATACCAACGACTAAATACTAAATACCATTTTACAAACACACAACAGATTAATCATTAGTATCATAAATTCTTAATGGATATTTTTTTAAAATTGAATAGTGTGTTTCATCAGGAAGCGAATCGAATTCATCAAAAAACATTGTTTCCGAATATTCATTTCGCAATTCCCAAATTGCCATTTTTGTATATGCTAAAACATTAATATACTGATAAAAAAGGGTATTATCGGAGATATGAAATTTTACAACATAATCCAAATTTTGTTGAATAAGTTTTTTCATATTATCTTTCAAATCGGTTACGTCGCATATATTGTTGTTTATTTTATATTTATCTAATTCCATGCAATTTACATCTATTACATTCTCAATTTTTTCTAATTTTTTTGTAAATATATGTTGTTAATTTTATGATAATCAGCGAAATTGACTTTTGATAATCCAAATGCAAATGCCGATAAAATTAATGCTGATGCTATCATCAATTTAAAACTTTGGCGTTTAAGAGTTAAGCGTATCGTTGTCCACAAATTTAAAAATAACACAATAATTATAAGAATAAACAGGTATTTATATTCCGAATATAAGTTAAATACCAAAAATCCGTTAGGAAAAGTAACTCCAAACCAAACTATTGTTACAAGCATAAATTTTGGAAACCAACTTAAAAAACAGGCATTTAGAAATCTTTGCTCGTGAACTATTGATATTCTTTTGTATTGTTTTTTTGCAAATATTTTTTTAGGCGCATCAAACCAAAATGAAAAACAAACAGATAATGCTGTTATTACTGATAAATACGCCGAAAATAAATTATAAAAACTAACTTCATTATCTGAAAGAATCCACAAATCGCAATACTCGGTAACAGATGTCAAACGGAATAATTCTCTAAGAAAATATAATTAAGCATAACCGATAAATGATGCAAAAAGCCATATAAAAATTTCTGTTATCAATTTATTTCTTGAGATTTCAAAAAAGGCAGGCGTTGTGTATATGCAAATTTTCTTGTCTTTCATAATTTTTCAAGAATTTTTTCAATTTCATTCGGCTGAAACCAAGTAATATCGCTGTATCGGGCAAACCATGATATTTGGCGTTTGGCGTAATGGCGGGTGTTGCGTTTTATTAGTTCAATGGCTTCGGCGAGCGAAATTTTACCATCAAAATATTCAAAAATTTCTTTATAGCCTACTGTTTTCAAGGCGTTTATATTTCTGTGTGCGTAAAGCGATTTTGCTTCGGCAAGCAAACCTTGTTCAAACATCGTATCAACGCGGCGGTTTATTCTGTTGTACAATTCGTTGCGATTAAGTTGTATTCCTATTTTCAAAATATCAAAATCGCGTGTTTTTGCAAAATTTTGTTTCAAACTCGAATATGGTTTTCCCGAAGTCATGCAAACTTCAAGCGCACGCATTACACGCTGAGGATTTTTTATGTCAATCTGATTATAAATTTCGGCATCCAAGCGTTTCAGTTCAAAGCGCAACGATTCTATTCCTTCGGTTTTGTAACGTTCTATTATGTTTTGCCGCAGCCATTTATCTGTTGCGGGAATTGCGTCAATTCCACGACAAACGGCATCAATATACAAGCCCGAGCCGCCAACCATTAATAATTGTTTGTGGGTTTTAAAAAGTTTTTCGATTAATTCTGTTGCATCAATTTCAAATTTTCCGGCGGTATAATCGTCAAATACAGAGCGCGATTGAATAAAATAATGTTGTACGCTGCGAAGTTGTTCTGCTGTCGGCACGGCAGTTCCAACAGTCATTTCGCGATATATCTGGCGCGAATCGGACGATATTATCGGGCATTGTAAATATTGCGCAAGCCGAATACTTAAATCGGTTTTTCCGACACCCGTAGCCCCGAGCAAAACAACAAGTTGTTTCATCTTTTCCTGTTTTATTTTATAATTATAAAAATTTTTGAGGTTTTTACTTATAATTCAATGTTAAATGCCTGTATAATTCGATATTGATTTTTATTCTGTTTGAAGTAACTTGTTCATATAATTTTGTGTATTAATATTTTAAACGTTATCTGTTTCCGAAAGCATACCGAGTTCGTCGGTTTCGAAACCTGAAATTTCATCTTCATCGTCGTCAAGTTCTGCTGGTGAAACATTTTGCGAAAACTGATTCGGCGGATTTCCTTTGGCATCAACAGTTCGCGGATACGACGCGCGATGCGTTGCCTCAACTTCAAACATAAATTCAACTTGCAAATGACGATTGTGATACATGTCAAAAACGTAAAGCAAATTGTTTTCTTCGTCGTTCACCAAATCCTCTATCAATATCGAATCCATTGAGCCATCGCCCAAATCGAAGAGCGGAATTGCTTTTATTCGCTCCCAATTTTGATTTGATATGAAAAATATGGCAAGTTGAGCATCGTCAAAATCCAATTCATTTTGAATGTAGCGATGAAAATCGTAAAGTGTCGAACTGTCTTCAATTTCGCACTCGCGAGCAAAATTTTTGTTGTCGCTTATTGCTATTTTGTACTTATAAATTGCCATTTGTTTTATATTTGTTTCAATAAAAAATGCATCACATCCGTTCCGTCGGCATAATCGGTTAATTGTGGTTGTTGCGATTTTCCGAAGTCCACATCGCAATTCACAATGCACTGAATATGTTGATATTCGTTAAAAAACGTTTTTTTTACCGACACTAAATTACTATATTTTTCGTAAAAAACGACTGAAACGGGCGAAAAATTTTCAAAATTTTCGGTAAGCAGCCAAAAATTGTTGTCAATAAACGACTTTCCGTTTATCGCCAGCAGCGCACGATTGTAAATATAAGCATTTCGATACGGTTCGTGATTTTTTATATGCGAAAATTTTTCCATTGCGCCAATAATTTTTGAAAAATCGTAATCGCACGGAACAAATAATTTCGACACATTTCGGCATCCCAATCCGAAAAACGAAAACATATCTTCGCCCAATAATTCAATCTGCTCGCGGCTTTCGTCGCCTTTGATAATTGCAAAACTTGTGCGATTTTTCCGAAAAATGTGCGGAATATTTTCAAATTTTTCCTGAAAAAATTTTAAAGTATTGTCGTTTCCCGTTGCAATTACGGCATCGGCATCAAACGATTTTTTTTCGGTAATTTCTATGAAATTTTTAAGCTGCGGCTCAATTTCTACAAGCATGCCGATAACACATTCGGGCAAAATTTTATCTTTCGACGAAAATTTGATAACTGCAATATTTTTTGAGAAAATTACACAAATAAAATCGTGAAAAAATACCAAAGGAATATTTCCCGCAGCGATTATTCCAACACGTTTTGGCGGTTTTTCCGAACACTCGTATTGCGATGTCCATTGTTGCAATTTTTGTGCATCAAGCATTTGCAAAGCGATAGCAGCCAACATTCGTTTAATGTTTTCAACTGTAAACCATTCGTTTTCGGCAATAGCGCGATTCACGGCATCGTTCAGTTCGGCACACGAATTTTTGTTGTGCAGCCACGATTTTATCTTATCGCCAAGTTTTGCAAAAGCGCATATAATTTCGTAATGTGTCATAAAACAAAGGTAAAGATTTTTAATAAAATTCAGATGGTTTTTTTAAATTAATTTTAGAAGAAGAAGTTAGAGAAGTTAAAAGAAGTTAGAGAAGTTATGCTTTATATGGCGGTTTTGTGTAAAAATTTAAGGAATTGGTAATAAAGTAGAGGTTTTGTATTTTTAAATATCTGATTACCAAAGT
>JAITPP010000186.1 GCA_031289385.1 Prevotellaceae bacterium
AGTGCCGTCCCTGCGGGACTTGTTGGGCTTCGCTCTCTGCTATTTTCTCTCTGACAATGGGGCAAGCCCCGTTGTTGGTTTGCATCTTCTCATTGCTCCCTGCTCCCTGCTCCCTGTTATTGCCTCTGCCTTCTTAGAAGTTGGAAGATAGTTTTGTAGAGACGGATAATTATCCGTCTCTACCGAAGATAGAAGGCTTACGCGCACGCTCCCTGCTCCCTGCTCCCTGCTATTGCCTTTGCCTCCGCCTCCGCCTCTGCCTCTGCCTTTGCCTTTGCCTCCGCCTCCGGCTTATAATTTTTTCAATCCTTTTGTTTGGGCTTTGTCGGTTACTTCGTAGATGCTTATTGCATAACCGCCGCCTGCCGCCGATTTTTGCGTGAGTTTCGACTTGCTGTCAACAAGCACTTTTCGGATTGTATATGCTTGTGGATTTGTTTTGTAATCGGCAGTTGGCGCATCGGCGTAAATTGTGGCGATGTACTGTTTCCCTGCATCTAAAAAATCGAAATTTATGTTTGACGTAAATCCTTTTTCGCCGCAAACATTGCCTACAAACCAATTAGAACTTTTTTTGGCTTTACGGGCAATGGTAATATATTCGCCCGGCTCGGCTTCAAGATATTTACTGTCGTCCCAATCAACGGCAACATCTTTTATAAATTGAAAAGCATCTAAAAAACGGTTGTAATTTTCGGGTAAATCGGCTGCCATTTGCAAAGGACTGTACATAGTTACGTACAATGCCAACTGGTTTGCAATGGTTGAATTAACATGTGAATTATTATTAGGATTTATTTTTGCAATATCCATTTCAAAAATTCCCGGAGTATAATCCATAGGTCCTCCAATGAGGCGAGTGAAGGGCAAAATTGTAACATGATTTGGTTTGCTTCCGCCGAAAGCCTGATATTCAGTTCCTCGTGCCGATTCGTTGCCTATGAGATTTGGATATGTGCGGCAAATTCCTGTTGGACGAACGGCTTCGTGTGCATTAACCATAATTTTGTATTCGGCGGCTTTTTCAATCGCGTATTGATAGTGATTTATAGTCCATTGGCTGTAATGATAAAATCCGCGTGGAATTATATCGCCTACATAACCGCTTTTTACGGCATCGTAACCGTTGTTTTTCATAAACTGATATGCTTTGTCGATATGGCGCTCGTAGTTGCGAACAGACGATGATGTTTCGTGATGCATTATCATTTTAATTCCTTTGTTTGCTGCATATTGATGAATTTCTTTTACATCAAAATCGGGATAAGGCGTTTGAAAATCGAAAACATAATCTTTTGATTTTCCAAACCAGTCTTCCCAGCCTGTATTCCAGCCTTCAACAAGTACGGCATCAAATCCGTGTAAAGCGGCAAAGTCAATATATTCTTTCACGTGCGACATTGTTGCTCCGTGCCGTCCGCTTGGTTTTGCGTTTGTAAAGTCGGTAATTCCTAATTGTACGCTTGGAAAATCGCCGGTATAAGCCCAATCTTTTGCGCCTGTAATCATTTCCCACCAAACGCCTACATATTTTGTGGGTTTAATCCACGAAACGTCTTTTATTTTGCAAGGTTCGTTGAGATTCAGCGTAATATTCGATGCTAAAATATCGCGGGCATCGTCGCTTGCAATTATTGTTCGCCAAGGGCTTGTGCATGGTGCTTGCAAATGTCCTTTTGTTCCTTTTGTGTCGGGCGTAAGCCACGATTCAAAAACAAAATCATTGTCGTTTAAATTAAGATGCATGCAAGCATAATTTATCAAAGCGGCTTCGTGAAGATTGATGTATAATCCATCGTCGGTTTTCATCATCAGCGCAGTTTGCACGCCTGTTTGCGAAAATGATGTTTGCGACGAATTTGGTGTAATTGCGTTTGCCATCAATCCGCGAATTTCCGACAGGCGCGAAGTTGTATAATCGTATTCTTGCGTATCATAATCGCCTGCTATCCAAATTGCTGTGTGGTTGCCTGTCATTGCAAACTGTGTTTTTTCGTCTTTCAAAACAAAATAAATCAGATTTTCCTGTTGCGGAAATTCGTAACGAAAACCCAATCCATCGTTGAACAAACGAAAGCGTACAACAATTTGTCGATTGCTTGCTGTTTGTTCAAGAGTAACTGCAAATTCGTTATAATTATTTCTAATGTTTTTTGTTTCGCCCCAAACGGGTTGCCAAGTTTCGTCAAAATCAGACGATTCGGTTTTAATTATTTTGAAACCGTTGTAGAGATTTGTTTTTTCGTCGGCATTGTTTGCGGTTGTTGTTTCGGGCGAAAAATCGTCGAAATCGCGTTGTGGCGTTTCCGCCATTAATTCAAAGCCTAATTTGCTTGGTTTAATCACTTCTTTGCCTTTGTACGAAAGGCTGTAAACGGGGCTTCCATCGTCCAAAACCGAAAAATTTGCCGTAAAATTTCCGTTGGGAGAAATAAATGTCTGTGCGCTTGCAACAGAGCATGAAATCAGTAAAAGTGCGAGTATTTTTTTCATCTTTTATAAATGTTATTAGTTTAATATTTCTATGATATATGTTCCTTTTGCGGGGATATTTAATTTATTGTTTACAGTTAAAATCTGTCCCGAAATAATTTCTTTTCCTGATGTAGAATTTTCTATTATTTCGTTGTATTTATTCATTGATATTGTTTTTTCGCTGTTAGTTCCGTTTAAAATAATCATAACTTTTTTGTCGTTTTTTATGCGAAAGTACACATAACAATCCGAATCGGGTGCATAGTGTATTAATTTTCCTGTGCAAACAGCATCATTTTTTTTACGCCATTGCAATAAATTTTGCAAATAATTCCATGCATCGTTTTGTAAATCGGTTCTTCCTTCGGCTGTAAAAGCGTTTGCATCATCGTTTTGCCATCCGCCGGGAAAATCTTTGCGTAAAAGTCCGTCGCCTTCATGTTTTTCGCCGTTCATTAATATTTCCGTTCCGTAATAAATCTGAGGTATTCCGCGAGTTGTAAGTATAAATGCCAATGCTTGTTTGTAGCGGCGCAAATCGGTTTCATCTTTTTTCACAAATCGGCTCATATCATGATTGTCAAGAAAAACGAGAATATTATCCAAATCGGCATAAATAAAATCCTGAGCCAGAATTTCATAAATTTTTCGTAACTGAAATTCTTTTTCCTGCTCAACGGCAAATGCTTGTTGGCAGGCATCAAGCAAAGCAAAATCCATAACAGTTTTCAGATTGCTTTGTTTTTCATTGAGTTTTGAATTTTTTTGCCACCACGCCAGAGCCGCAGTATTGAGATACCACGATTCGCCGACAATATTAAAATCGGGATATTCCTCGTTGATTGCTTTGCACCATTGCGATAAAAATTCGGCATCGGCGTATGGATGCGTATCGTGGCGAATGCCGTCGATTTGCGCATATTCTATCCACCAAATGCTGTTTTGAATAAGATATTTTGCCAAATGCGTATTTCGCTGATTCATATCGGGCATATCGGGAACAAACCATCCGTCAACCAAAGCGCGGACTTCGGATTGCGGCGCGTGAACATCAAATACCGAATATAAATTGTGAGTGGTAGGAAAAAATCCTGATTGATGATTCAGCCAGTCGTTGCAAGGCAAATCTGTCATCCACCAATGCGAACTGCCGCAATGATTAAAAATCATATCCATCACCATTTTCATTCCTTTTTGATGAATTTTATTTATAAGTTCGCGATAATCGGCATTGCTTCCAAAGCGTTTATCTACATTGTAAAAATCGGTAATTGCATATCCGTGATACGAGCCTTGCCGCATTTTATTTTCCAAAACGGGATTTAGCCAAATGGTTGTAATTCCCAAGTTTTCGAGATAGTTCAAATGATTTGTTATTCCTGCAAAATCGCCTCCGTGCCGTGCAAAAGGCTCGTTTCTGTCAATTTTCACATTGTCCCAAACATCATTTGCAGCATCGCCGTTTGAAAATCTGTCGGGCATTATCAGATATAAAACATCGGAAGTGTTGAAACCTTGCGCACCTGTTGGTTTTTCGCGTTCGCGAAGTTCATACGAGTAAGTAAACGAATTTTTATTTTCGGTGAATTTAAAATTAATTTTTCCTGCTTTTGC
>JAITPP010000208.1 GCA_031289385.1 Prevotellaceae bacterium
TTTTTTGTCATGTACTTAGAGATTTTATTTAATCACATTCAATTCTTTGCCGACTTTGATAAATGCGCTAATTGCTCTATCAAGATGTTCTTTTTCGTGTCCTGCCGAAATTTGTACACGAATACGGGCTTGCTCTTTGGGCACAACGGGATAATAAAATCCTACAACATAAATTCCTTCTTCCAACATTCGCGCCGCAAATGTCTGCGAAAGTTTTGCATCGTAAAGCATTACTGCGCAAATAGCCGATTGTGTCGGTTTTATGTCGAAACCTGCATCTATCATTTTCTTTCTGAAATATTCTACATTTTGTTGTTGTTTTGCATGAATTTCATCGCTTTCTTCGAGCATTTTAAACATTTCAATTCCTGCGCCTACAACCGACGGCGGTATTGAGTTTGAGAATAAATAAGGGCGCGACCGCTGACGCAATAAATCAATAATTTCTTTGCGTCCTGTTGTGAATCCACCTATTGCGCCGCCAAACGATTTTCCAAGCGTACCGGTATGAATATCAATGCGTCCGTACAAATTAAATTGTTCGCTCACGCCGCGTCCTGTTTTACCAACAACGCCTGCCGAATGACATTCATCAACCATCACCAAAGCGTCGTATTTGTCGGCTAAATCGCAAATTTTATCAAGCGGGGCAACGTTTCCGTCCATAGAAAAAACGCCGTCGGTAACAATAATTCGATGGCGTTGCGCCTGCGATTCAATCAAACATTTTTCCAATTCCTGCATATCGGCATTTGCATAGCGATAGCGCACAGCCTTGCTCAGCCTCACTCCGTCGATGATTGATGCGTGATTTAAGGCATCTGAAATTATTGCATCGTTTTCGTCAAACAAAGGTTCAAAAACGCCTCCGTTTGCATCAAAACACGCGGCATACAAAATTGTATCTTCGGTTTTGAAATATCGTGCAATAGCGGCTTCCAATTCTTTGTGAATATCCTGTGTTCCACAAATAAAACGCACGCTCGAAAGTCCGAAACCGTGAGTGTCCATTGCTCGTTTTGCAGCATCAATCAGGCGTTGATTATCCGACAATCCTAAATAATTGTTTGCGCAAAAATTAAGCACATCCTTGCCTGTGCTGATTTTTATATTTGCTTTTTGCGATGAAACGATAATTCGTTCGTTTTTATAAAGCCCTGCCGATTCAATGTCGGTAAGCGTTTGCTGTAAATAATTTTTAATTTTTCCGTACATGATTTTGTATTTTTCAATATTTCCTCAAAATTATAAATAATTCGTCATTTATCAAAAATATTTTTAAATAATGGTTAATGATTAGTGATTAATGATTAATAATTAGTGATTAATGATTAGCGATTAATGATTAATAATTTCACCACAAAATTTTTTACAAATAGCACAAATTAAAATTAATAATTTATCTGGATTTTTTATCTGTGTAAATCTGTTTCATCTGCGTAATCTGCCTGCCTCGTAAATAGTAATTTGCAAATAGTAAATTCATTAATAATTAGCGATTTAACCATAAAGTTTGCAAAGTTTTTTACAAAGAACAAAATCAAAATTAATAATTAACAATTTAATCTCTGCATTAATCATTAATCAATAATCACTAATCATTAATTATTTTTTACTATATTTGTTGAATTTTAATAAAAATATAATATAAAATATTACAACAATGAAAGCAACAGCATTCACAAAGTATCACATACAACTCGGCGCAAAAATGGCTGAGTTTGCAGGCTACAACATGCCTATCGAATATACGGGAATTAATGACGAACATCTTACTGTTCGCGAAAAAGTGGGCGTGTTCGACGTAAGCCACATGGGCGAAATTTGGGTAAAAGGCGAAAATGCCTTAAATTTTATTCAATACGTTACATCAAACGATGCCTCTGTTTTATATCCGGGAAAAATTCAATATTCGTGTTTTCCCAACGGAAACGGCGGTATTGTTGATGATTTACTCGTTTATTGCATCGACGATAAAACATATCTTTTGGTGGTAAACGCTTCGAATATCGAAAAAGACTGGAATTTTTTATGCTCGCACGCCGACAAATTCAATATCACGATTGGAAAAGATTTATACAACGCTTCCGATGAAATTTGTCAGCTTGCAATTCAAGGACCGCTGGCGTTGCAAGCCATGCAGAAACTTACTTCGCAAAATATTCTCGACATGGAATATTACACTTTCAAAAAAATTGATTTTGCAGGAATACACGATTTAATTTTTTCGATAACAGGATATACAGGCGCAGGCGGATGCGAAATTTATTGCGCCAACGAAGATGCCGACACGCTTTGGAAAGCCGTAGTTGAGGCAGGGCAAGAATTTGGAATTAAACCCATTGGACTTGGCGCTCGCGATACTTTGCGCCTCGAAATGGGATTTTGCCTTTACGGACACGAACTCAACGACACCACCTCGCCAATTGAAGCCGGATTGGGCTGGATAACAAAATTTACCGACACAAAAGATTTTCTCGACAAGCAACTTTTGCTGCAACAAAAAGCAGGAAACATATCGCGAAAACTTGCGGGATTTGTTATGATTGAACGCGGCATTCCTCGTCAGGATTACGAAGTGTGCGATGCGCAGGGAAACGCAATAGGCGTTGTGTGCTCGGGAACAATGTCGCCATGCCTGAAAATAGGAATCGGAACGGCTTACGTGAAACCCGAATTTGCAAAATCGGACATGGAAATTTATATAAAAATACGCGAAAAACTTTTGAAAGCAAAAATAACAAAATTTCCTTTCGTAAAAAAATAATTATTAATGATTAGTGATTAATGATTAATAAAATAAAGAATAAAAAATGAAAAAAACAATTGCAATGATTGCACTCGGATTGCTATCAACAGGTTACGGCTTTTCGCAAACATCGGTTTGGAAAATAAGCAAAGGAAAAAATGAAATATATTTGGGCGGAAGCGTTCACGCACTGCGGGCAAGCGATTTTCCGCTACCCAAAGAGTTTGATGTAGCATTTACAAAAGCCCAAACGTTGGTTTTGGAAGCCGACGTAAAAGCCGAAGGAATAATACAAAAAGTTATTTCGGAAAGTATGTTGCCCGAAGGACAGACATTGAAATCGGTGTTGAAAGCCGAGCAATATCAGGCAATTTGCGATGCCGCCGAAAAAGCAGGAATGTCGATGATGGTAATAGAAAAAATGAAACCCGGCATGGCTTTGATGACATTAAGCACAATGATGATGCAAAAACAAAACATATCGGCACAAGGCGTTGATATGTATTATTACGATAAGGCGACGGGCAAAAATAAATCTGTTGAATTTCTTGAAAGTATTGATTTTCAGTTAGATTTAATATGTAATATTCCGTTTAATCTTGATGAATTTATTAAATATTCGCTCGAAGATATGAACCAGATAAATGCAGAGCAGGAATTTTCGAAAATTGTTGAAGAATGGCGTGCAGGCAAAGCCACAGCCGAAAACGAAATTAAAAAAATGAAAAAAGATTGTCCCAGCATTTACAAAGCAATGTTTTCGGACAGAAATTACAAATGGATGCCCGTAATTGAAAAATATCTCGACGACGACAAAATAGAATTTATAATTGTAGGCTCAGCACACCTTTGGGGCGACGACGGATTGCTTACTCTGCTTAAAAAAAAGGGATACAAAATTGGACAATTAAGAGTGAAAAATTAATGTGATTAATGTGAGAATATGAGAATGTGTTAATGTGAGAATGTGTTTAATATGATAAATTTATTTTAAAATGGAAACTGAAAACGAACAAAAAGCAGCAAATGAAAACATTGAGTCAAAACCTGATTGTGTAGAATTATATTATAATCGTGGAGATGCTTATACCGCATTACAACAATATGAAAAAGCAATAGCAGATTACACTAAAGCCATTGAGTTAAATCCTGATTTCGCAGTCGCATATAATAATCGCGGAAATGCTTATGCTGAATTACAACAAAATGAAAAAGCAATAGCAGATTTCAATAAAACCATTGAGTTACAGCCTGATTACGCAATAGCATATTCTAATCGTGGAAGTGCTTATAATGACTTACAACAATATGAAAAAGCAATAACAGATTGCAATAAAGCCATTGTGTTACAGCCTGATTTAGCAGTTGCATATTATAATCACGGACTTATTTATGGTAATTTACAACAATATGAAAAAGCAATAGCAGATTTTACTAAAGCCATTGAATTAAAACCTGAATTTGCAGTCGCATATAATAATCGCGGAATTGCTTATGATGAATCACAACAATATGAAAAAGCAATAGCAGATTACACCAAAGCCATTGAGTTAAATCCTGATTATGAAGAGGCATATCATAATCGCGGACTTGCTTATTATAATTTACAACAAAATGAAAAAGCAATAGCAGATTACAGTAAAGCCATTGAGTTAAAATCTGATTATGCAGAGGCATATCATAATCGAGGAACTGTTTATAGCAAACTACAACAATATGAAAAAGCAATATCTGATTACAATATATCCATTGAGTTAAAACCTAATAAAACATCCACATATAATAATCGCGGAATTGTTTATAATAGTTTGCAGCAATATTATAAAGCAATAGCAGATTACACCAAAGCTATTGAGTTAAAATCTGATTATGCAGAAGCATATAATAATCGCGGAAATGCTTATGGTGAATTACAACAATATGAAAAAGCAATGGCAGATTTCAATAAAGCCATTGAGTTAAATTCTGATTTAGTAGACGCATATTATAATCGCGGAATTGCTTATAGTAGCTTACAACAAAATGAAAAAGCAATAGCAGATTTCAATAAAGCCATTGAGTTAAATCCTAATGATGCATATGCATATATTAATCGCGGAATTGTTTATAGTAATTTACAAAAATATAAAAAAACAATAGCAGATTTCACTAAAGCCACTGAGTTAGAACCTGATGATGCAGATGCGTATTATAATATAGCTTGCTTATATTCATCACAAAACAAAAAAGACAAAGCCTTTGAATATTTGGGAAAAAGTTTTGAAAAAGGATTCTACGATACAAGAGAAGATGTAGAAACCGACAAAAATTTAGAAAATATAAAAACCGACAAGCGATTTAAACAATTGCTTGATAAATATTTTTAAAGTTCAATAAAGTTTGTCAAGTTATAAAGTTTGTCAAGTTTTTAAAGTTTATAAAGTTTTTAGTCTGATTTTTTTGTGTTCATTGTGCTTACTTTGTGTTCTTTGTGGTAAGGCGTAAAAAATCAATGGTTTATTTTTGCAAATGTTCGTTCTTTTTTTTACCCTTATTTTTGTGAGTACCCTTAATAGTATCAAATTTTTCTTAACATTTTTCCCTTATTAAAATATTGAAAATAAGAGTAATTTGTGAGTGGTTTACTTGGTTACTAAGGAAACTCACAAAAATAAGGGTTAAGAAAAATACAAATTTGGAACGAATATTTTTTAATCATTTTCAACATTTTTTACATCCCACCGTTAGAATTGCTATCAACAAAAACAGATGGTTGCAAACCTACGGCTTGCAATACGAAAGGTGCTTTATTTTTCTACCGAGCGATGCAAACCTACGGCTTGCGTTTTTGAGAAAAACAATCTTTTACAGGTTATTTATTTTTTGTTCCTTAGCAATGAAAATAAACATTTATAAAAGATAACAAAAATCTCGTTAGGGATTATCGCTCGGTAGAAATGACAAACGCCCCACCACTCTGCATTCCGTTAGGAATGTAACCCGTAGAGACGGATAATTATCCATCTCCACAAAATATTTTTATCTACATTAATTTTAACAAACAAAAAAGAGCATAAAATGAACATTTACACTCTTTTTTGCTTCCGTACCCGGGGTCGGGCTCGAACCGACACAGGGGTGAACCTACTGGTGTTTGAGACCAGCGCGTCTACCAGTTCCGCCACCCGGGCAATTTTCAATTACCTTGTACAGCAATTTGGAAAGACAAAAGTATAAAAAAAATTTTATTTTCAAACATAAATAAAAAAAAATTGCAAAAAACTTTTGTTTTATAAAAAAAATTGTAATTTTGCTTTTTGAATAACATTTATCACTAATAAAAAATTATAAAAAATGACAGCAAAATACCAAGTTGATGCTATTGACCAGAAAATTCTTTACTTTTTGGTTAAAAATGCGAGAATTCCTTTTCTGGAAATAGCTCGGGAATGCGGCATATCAGGTGCGGCAATCCACCAACGTGTAAAAAAAATGGAAGAAGCCGGTATTATAGTCGGCTCACAACTTATTGTTAAACCTAAATCTCTTGGTTATGATTTATGCGCTTTTGTCGGTATTTCATTGGTGCAATTGAGTATGTATAACTCAGTTGTTGAACAATTGACAAAAATATCAGAAGTTGTTGAATGCCATTTTGTTACAGGCGGATTTGCTATGTTGGTTAAGGTTTATTGCCGCGACAATTCACACCTTATGGAGGTTTTGGTTAATACTATCCAGAATATTCCCGGAATTTCAAAAACAGAAACATGGGTTTCGCTGAACCAAGCAATAAATCGTCAGATTTATGTGATGGATAAAAAAGTTTCGAAAACAAAGAAAATACGTAAAGGTATTAATATTTCGTAATTTTTTTATACGAATTTTTCAGCAAAAACAATATCCGACGGAAATGTAATTTTTATATTTTCGCGGTGTCCTTCTATGAAATTTATTGTTACTCCCGACTTTTCAACAACAGATGCATCATCTGTAAATTCGGGAATATATGTTTGTTTGTAGGCTTGTTTTATAATATCTTGCGCAAATATCTGAGGTGTTTGCACAATATAAATTCCATCGCGATTTACAATTTCGCTCGTATTTTCGCGTATTTTTCGTATCGATTCGTTTATTTGTAATACAGGAACGGCATTGCCTTTTTCTGTTGCCAAATCAAAACATTTTCTAATTGTTTCAACGTTTATCAGTGGGCGCACTCCGTCGTGAACGGCAATAATTTTATAATTTTCAGAAATTTTTTCAAGTGCATTTTGCACCGAATGAAATCGGGTTATTCCGCCATTTATTATTGTGTGATTGTGTTTAAAATCATATTTAATACACAGGTTTTTCCATGTTTGTATTTGATTTTCGGGAAGTGTAATAATTATATCAAGATTTTCATCAAAGTCAATAAATTTTTCGATAGTGTGCATCAAAACAGGTTTGTTGTTTATCAACAAAAACTGTTTGGGAACGGGGTTTCCCATTCGCGAGCCTATACCTCCTGCAACAATTATTACTGCGTTTTTCATTATTAATTTATTCTGATTTTTTCCAAATTATTTTTTTTCCAAAACCTAACATATTGTTTGTATATTTGGCAAAGGTGATTTCGAGCGTCCACAAATCGGCGGTGTGTATAATTGCATACGGAAATCGTTTTATGTAAATATTTTTACAGCGTTTTTTCATTTCGTTTGCGGGTTGCGCGGCTATTCCGTTAATCTGCAATCCTTGAATTTTTCCTACAATTTTTGTTTCCAAAACGATAGATGCTGCAACATTTTTACATGTTTTCATATCGTTAAAATGTTTTGTTTTATTTTCGGAATAAAAAACAAAAAAATTATTTTCGGTATCGTAAGCGTAGAACACGTTGGCGCAATATGCACTAACGCCATCAAATGTTGCAAGAGTAAGTACATGATGTTTTTTTATAAACGATATTATTCGTTTGTCGATTTCCATCTTGCTAATTTATTTTGTAAATGAGTAATACGTTCAACTTTTTTGATGTTTTTTTATTTTTATTTGTCATAATAATTGTATAAAATAACAAATTCAACTCGGCGGTTTTTTGCTCTTCCCTCCAAAGTGTTATTGGTGTCGATAGAAATGGCAGAGCCGTGTCCCAGCGTAAATATTCGCGATTCGATAACTTCTAATTCTGCCAGCAGTTTTTTTGCGCTATCGGCTCGTTTTTGCGATAAATCAATATTTATTTTTTCGTCGCCCCTATTATCGGTATGCCCTGTTATAAGAATTGTTGTATTTGTATATTTATTAAGCACTTTGGCAAAGCGGCTGAAACATGGATGCAGTTCATTAACAATAACATTTTCGTTTACTTTAAACAAAATGCCGTTTGTGAAAATTACTTTTACGCTATCTTCAACAATGGCAACTTCGGCATCGTTTGATATTTCGTTTGTCAATGCCGTATAAATATCCTGCATATATATTTTTTTTATTTCTTCGCTTGTGAGTTTTTTTTGCGAAGCGCAACCTGCTGTAAATAATATTAATACAGCAAAAATAATTGTTCTCGTTTTTGTTTTCATTTTCATACAAAAGATATTTTTAAGAATACAAAATTACAAAAAAAATAATGTTTATCAAACTTGTTATTGATGTTTATCGCGCAAAAATAGTAAAAAGAATCCGTAAATCTCTAAACGTCCAAGCAGCATAAACAGCGGAAACGTAAGTTTTATAATATACGGAAGTTCTGCATAATTGCCAAACGAGCCGTATTTGCCTATTCCGGGTCCTACATTTCCCATAAACGAAAGTGCTGTTGTAAATCCCGAAAGTAAATCTATGTTAAATATTGATAAAATAAGCGTTGCAACAAGAACTATAAATAAATACAGCGAAATATACGTCATTGCCGACGATACGCGCCGTTCGTCGATAATATTGTTTGCCAAACGCACCGACACTACGGCATTGGGATGTTGTCGCATTTTTACCTGTGCCACTATCGAACGCCACATTATGTAAATTCTATCAACTTTTATACCGCCCGAAGTTGAGCCTGCACAAGCGCATTGAGCCGAAAAATATATTAAAACACACATTGCCACAGGATGCCAAACGGTTGTGTCGGAAGTTGCAAATCCCGAAGTGCTGGCTATTGATACAACTTGAAATACAGAATGATAAATTGCATCAAAAAAGCCTGTATGATTTCCGTTCATCAAAACGCTTATTGTTACAATTATCGCTCCAACTCCCATTGTTGTTAAATAAAATCTAATTATCGGCGAACGAAATATTGCTTTTGAACGTCCTGTAACTGCCGAAAATATCATTCCGAAGTGCATACCCGAAATAATCATAAATATTATTATTATTATTCCTATGGGAACGCTGTTGAACGAGCCTACGCTTGCATTTTTTGTACTGAATCCGCCCGTTGCTACTGTTGAAAAAGCGTGATTTATTGCATCGAAAAAACTCATGCCGAATAACACAAGAAGGGCTGTTAAAATTATTGTTATACCAATGTAAACCGAAACTATTACACGTAATAATTGTTGTGCTTTGAAATGGAAATTATCTTTTGCCAGCGTTGAAACTTCGGCATTGGTAAGCCGCATTTTTGTAGAGTGCTGCGATTGCAATACAATCACTGCAAACAATACTATTCCTATGCCTCCGATGTAATGCGTAGCCGAACGCCAAAACAACAAGCCGTGCGGCAAACTTTCGATATCTAAAAGTATTGTTCCTCCTGTGGTTGTAAATCCCGAAACGCTTTCAAACCATGCGTTTGCAACGTTAAATTCGCCGCCCCACAAAACGTATGGCAACATTCCGAAAACACAACTTGTAAGCCATGCAAATATTACAAAAATATTTATTTCTTTATTATTCAGATTGGGATTTTTCGGAACAAAAATAAACGGAAAACTACCTACCGTAAACGTTATAAACGAACTCAACAATAAAGGAAAAAAATCAGAGCCTATGCCGTCGAATACGGAAACTAATGCTGAAACAAGCATAAATGCTGCATTTATCAGCAGCACAAAACTAATATATCGTACAATTAAACCCGGTCTCACTGTTTTTTAATTTTCTTTTTCGTATTTTTTAGTAAGTTCGGTAAGTTTTTTTACCTCATTATTCAATGCCGAAATTTCATCTTTCGTATCAATATTTACATTATACGGAACACGTGTTTCGGTGAAAGCATTTACGCCTTTAACTATCTTTACCATTGGCGATATGAAATATATATATATAAAATAATTGAGCAGAAAAATTAATATTATACAAGTCAAAATAGCAATAATTGCAGGCATAATCATTCGGTAATAATTATCGTTCATAAGCAGCGAATTGCCTTCCACTTCTTTTTGATTCATAAGAAACAGTTTGCCTATAAATTTTGATACATCTTCATAACTGTCATGCAACTCGTTATAGTAATGTGTGTATAAATATTTTCTGTCGTCTCGCGCAGGTTTAATAATATAATTTGCTATTTTTATGTATTTCAAATAGCAAATGTTAAGCGAATCTAAAACCTGCTGTTCGCCTTTCAGTGTAATTCTGCTTTTAGCATCGTCGTAAGCCGCATTGTAACTTAAAATATCGGCATTAAAAGCCGACAACGCAGAATCGCTTTTTGTTGAAACATAATCAAGCAGAATCATATTTTGATTATAAAATAATCGTTGCATATTATTTGCTGCGTTCATACTTTTCACATTTTCGGCAACAACAATCGATACCGACGAACGTATGCGTTGCATCTCAAAAGCGATTGTAACTCCCGCCAAAAACAAAATAAACGCAACAACCGTACATCCTAAAAATATTTTTTTGCGAATACTCATCCCATTAAATTTAATTTTGCAAAGATACAAAATAAATTATTAGTTGCTAACAATAAATTATAAAATATTAATGCGCTCATAATAAATATTTTAAAATAAAATGTTTTTAAGAAATTTTAATAAATGTTACCAATTCATATTTTTTTTGTATTTTTGATAAAAAATTTAATCATCAATGGAAAAAAGTAGTACACATGCAAGTGTCATTGTAGAGCAATTGCGAACGTTAGGCGACAAACAAAAAGCAAAAGAAATGACACGATATTTTAAAACCGGCTATGGAGAATATGCCGAAAGTGATGTCTTTTTAGGAATTGGCACTCAGGATTTGCGCAACATTGCAAAAGAGAATTTTAAAGCGATGAATCTTTCGCAAACAGCTTTGCTTTTACAGTCGAAATATCACGAAGTACGCCGCACAGGCATTGAAATTCTTGTGCAAAAAATGACAAAAGAAAAAGACGAACATAAGCGTCAAAAAATTTTGCTATGCTATTTAAATAACATCGATGGCGTAAATAATTGGGATTTGGTAGATGCCTCTGCTCCCAGTATTCTCGGCGCGTTCATTGATGATAAAGATAAAACTATTCTTTATGATTTTGTTGTATCCGACAATTTGTGGAAACAGCGCATTGCAATTATAACCACATTTTATTTTATACGCAAAGGCAATTTTGGCGACACGCTTGCAATTGCCGAAATGTTTATGGACAATAAACACGATTTGATACACAAAGCCGTTGGTTGGATGCTGCGCGAAATAGGCAAACGCAACGTTGAAACAGAATTGCGATTTCTCGACAAATATGCAGCAAAAATGCCCCGAACAGCGTTAAGATATTCAATCGAAAAATTTGATGCCGACTTACGCGAATATTATATGAATTTGAGTGAATGAGTTATAGTCGGAAGTCTGTTTTTTGTTGATTTGCTTATTTGTTGATTTGAAGCACGCAGATGACGCAGATAGGACAGATTTACACAGATTTTTTGATTTAAAAAAATCTTGACAAACTTGATAAACTTGATAAACTTTCAAACTTCTTTATAAACTTTATGTTTAAAATTAAAAAGAGAAAAAAATAATATCATAATAAAAAGAAAAAGCGTTTCTCCGAAATATTTTTGAGAAACGCTTTTCTATTAACTATCATCGTATTTCCAATGACTAACGACTAAATACTAACGACTAAATACTAAATACTAACGACTTATAACTTACGACTTACAACTTACGACTTACAACTTACGACTAATCTTTAACAACTTTCAAAACATCGCCATTATCTTCTACAATTTTTTTCATCCAAAATTCGGGTAATTGAGGGTGTGCCTGTTGTACGGGATAATTTTCACTATACCC
>JAITPP010000243.1 GCA_031289385.1 Prevotellaceae bacterium
AGTTTAGAAGAAATTTTAAAGAATAGATGCAGTCAATCCAACTACAAAATTTTTGCAAATAAAAATCCCATTTTACTTTTAGACGATTATCAATTTCACGATTATCAATCAGTTAATAACAGAATGGAAATTACAGCTATTGGCAAAGAATATAAATAGAAAAAATATGAAAATATGAAAATATGAGAATATGAAAAATATGAGAATATGAGAATATGAGAATATGAAAATATGAGAATGTGAGAAATATGAAAATATGAAAAATATGAGAATGTGAGAAATATGAGAATGTGAGAAATATGAAAATGTGAGAATATGAGAAATATGAGAATGTGAGAATATGAAAAATATGAGAATAGGATACAAAGTAAAAGGACAAGATAATTTACATAGCGGGCGACGTAGTTTGGAAACTACGCCGAACATGGGTTTATTTCTGCAAATGTTCGTTCTTTTTTACCCTTATTTTTGCGAGTACCCTTAGTAGCATCAAATTTTTCTTTTATCTCTTTCCCTTATTTTCTTATTAAAATATTGCAAATAAGGGAATAAGGGTAATTTACGAGTGGTTTTATTCGCTACTGAGGGAACTCACAAAAATAAGGGTTAAAACAAATTCACAAATTTAGAACGACTATTTTTTAATCATTTTCAACATATTATATGTTTTGTGATATAAAAATATTAAAAAGGCGCACGGATTGCAAATCCGCACAAGAGGGGCAAACTAAAACTACGCCGAACGGAAGAACAATTTTTTTCCAAAAATCTAATCATTTGAAAACATTACAAATAAGCAAGTTAAATAAATAACGAATAAACTTAATAATCGCCAATGAAAAAAAAATATTTTTTTTAACATCTTATAAAATTTTATTATTAAATTTGCAAAAATAAAAGTGTTCAAATAATTTTTTACTAACCAAAAATCTCTTGTTCGGCAGAAGATTATAAAAATGAATGAATTAATATTATGGACGACACAGTTTGGAAACGACGAACAAGAACAATAGAAATCAATTAACATTTAAATAAATAATGACATGAAAATTAAAAAATTAATCATTTTAACACTGCTCACAGTAGCAGTAGTAGCAGGCAGTTGCAAATATGCAGCGAGCAAACAAGCGGAAACAGTTGAATCAGATGCAATTGAAACGACATCTGTCGGTGAAGATTATCTAATAAAAGAAAGTTCCGCAGGGCAATTCACAATTGGACAGCAAATACCATTTGCCGACAATATCCAGAAAAAGTATCTAACCCGAATAACGGAAGAGGGCGAATCGGAAGAACCTATTTATGTGGTAACAGAAAACGGACAGGGAATTTTGCACATCACACCCGAATATGATTATGAAACAGAAACATTTAACAATAAAATTGGAGAAATAATTGTATTGTCGGACAAATTCAAAACTACCGCAGGAATTGGCGTAAATTCCACAATAGAAGAATTTGTAAAAAAATATCCTGATTTTAGCGTTTGGTACACTTATGTAAGCGATACGTATGTTATAGAAACAGGACGTATAGATAATGTTCAATTCATTTTGGATGAAAGCGATTTTAAAGGCAAGTTAGAAATATCAGACGAGATAACAACACTGAAACTATCTGATTTTAAGCCAAATACTAAAATCATACAAATAAGAATAATATGAAAATACTGCTTATTGGCGGTACAGGCACAATAAGTACCGCCGTTTCGAAAGAAATAATTGCAGCAGGACACCAACTTTATCTTATCAATCGCGGAAACAAAAACAACAGCCTGCCCGAAGGCGCAATACAACTTGTTGCCGACATAAACGACGAACAAGAAGTATCGTCGCTTATAAAAGATTTGAATTTTGATGTTGTGGCTGATTTTATAGCCTTCGTTCCCGAACATTTGCAACGCGACTACCGACTGTTTAACGGAAAAACACGACAGTTTGTTTTTATAAGTTCGGCATCGGCATATCAAAAACCGCCGTCAGATTATAGAGTATCCGAAGCCACGCCGCTGGCAAATCCGTTTTGGCAATATTCGCGCAACAAAATCGCCTGCGAAGAATATCTTATGCAACAGTATCGCAATCAGCAATTTCCGATAACAATAGTGCGCCCAAGCCATACCTATTGCCAAACAAGTATTCCGCTCGGCGTACACGGAACACAAGGCAGTTGGCAGGTTATACAACGAATGTTGAACGGCAAACCCGTTATCATTCACGGCGATGGCACTTCGCTTTGGACAATGACTGACAGCCGCGACTTTGCAAAAATGTTTACAGGCTTGCTTGGCAACATTCAGGCTATCGGCGAAACCGTGCAAATAACCTCAGACGAAACACTTACGTGGAATCAAATATACGAATGTGTTGCAAACGCGCTTAACGTCGAGTTGAAAGCCGTTCACGTATCTTCCGAATTTTTGGCAGCCTGCGGCGAAAAATATGATTTTCTCGGCGGATTAATAGGCGACAAAGCCAACTGCGCCGTATTCGACAACGCAAAACTGAAACGCCTTGTACCCGAAGTAACAGCAAAAATTCGTTTTTCGCAAGGCATAAAAGAAACCATCGATTATGTACTGTCGCACAAAGAATGTCAAACACCCGACGAAGAATTTGACTGCTGGTGCGATAACGTTATCGCCGCAATAAATACAGCAAAAGAGAAAGTGATTTTAATGTGAAAATGTGATTTTTAATGTGGGAATGTGATTTTAATGTGAAAATGTGATTTTTAATGTGAAAATGTGATTAATGTGGAAATGTGATTTTAATGTGATTAATATGAAAATGTAGGAATATTAGGAATGAAAAACAATTACGAATTACTTGCCCTGAAAGGGCAACTTAATTCAGCGTAGGGCAACACCCTACGAAAAAAACAAAAAAAATATGAATAC
>JAITPP010000247.1 GCA_031289385.1 Prevotellaceae bacterium
ATTGTGCGTATCGGCACGCTTATTAATGTTGCAAATTCGATGCCGTAAATAACAAGTGCAATGTTATTTCCTACAAGCATCGTTGATATGTAATCGCTTGAATTGCGATTGAAAATATCGGTGATTTTTGTGTAAAATTTCTTTTGTTTTTTGTCGAGTTCCAATCGCAGTTTATTTGACGAAACAAAGGCTATTTCCATTCCAGAAAAAAAGGCGGAAAGCAACAACGATATTAATATGAGGATTATCGACGAATTCATTTTACTTTATTTTTTGTGGTTCAAGAGGTTCTTTTATTGGCTTTCGCGCTTTGTTTCTTTGCGGCGTATTTTGATTTTGTATTCGCCGCGACGGGCTTACTGTTTGCGGCTGTTCGCTTGCAGGCGTTGGCTGTGGATGCATATCGGTAATTGTATCGGGAAACGTTATTTCGTTTCTGCTTGTGCTGTCGGCTGTTTTGTTTTGTCTGTCAACGGTTAAATCGCCTTCGCGTATTGTTCTTATTTCATAATCGGAAAGGTCGTCGAGCGCCCACATTCCGTTGTGAGCATCAAAATATCCACTCGAAAAAAAGATTTTTGTAAAACAATAATTATAAATTTTACTGTTCACTCTGTCCCAGTAAAGCGTGTCGGTTATGATTTTTGTTTTTTGAATATAATTTGTAACAACTACGCTGTCGTATGCGGTGTAAAATTCATCTCTGCCCTCTTTCATTTTCGCGAATTTTGCGGCGATTGTAGATTCAAGCGTAAGCGAGTCGGAGAACGATTCAACATAAATTCCGTCTGGAAACGTTGTATATTTGCCTTCTTTACCCAAAAACTGCAACATTCGCGGGGCTTGCGCTATTTGTTTGGCTTTTCCGTGTTGGCTTAAAACTACGTTTAAATTAAGCGTTTCCGACAACAAAACATCGTCTTTGGTTTCATTGTCGATTATATCTTCTTTTTTATTGCTGTCGCACGAAATAAAAACGATGAAACTTATTAAAAGCATCATCGTTTTTATATTAATCGGTTTCATTTGAGTAAGTTAATTAATCAATTGATTTTATTTTTCTGTTGCTCTTCTGATTGTTGTTGTTCCGCTCACCCCGTTGCAATTTACAGTGTATGATTGTCCTTCGGTAAATTCGTTTAAGAAAATATCCTGATATGAAGGGAAATATCTACTGTAATTTGCGATAGCCGAATTGGCGCTGCTTGCCAAACTTGAATCGAGGCTTTTTGCTTTTTGAAACATATCAACAACTATCCAGAAAATAGGGCGTCCGCCTAAATCGCAATTCGAAGCATTTGATGCCATGCGTGCATAACAGTTGGCTCTAATCATGTAAGCCTCGCCTGAATTTGGATTTGCCTGAATTGCCTGAATTGCAAGCGATAATGCCTGACTTGTGCGTCCTTCGCCAAAATGAACATTTGCAACTTGAAGTTGATATTTTGATTTTTGCAGTTTGTCGGTTTCTTGCTCGATAGCCTCGTTCATATACGACATTCCTTTTTCTTTATCGCCTTTTATAAGAAAAAGTTGTGCAAGTTGAAATGCCGATTCTGCATTAGGTTCAAGACGATAGCCTGCCTCTACAACATCTGAAAACAATTGTGTTTCTCTGCAACTGTCGGCGGTTGAAAGGCGATATCTTATGGCGCGAATTAAATCCATATCTTCGGGATTTGCCTGAAATTTAGGCGTGTACATTGCTATAAGATTTTCGCACGAATTAAGTTCGGGCATTGAAAGAAATAATCCTTCAACCGTTTTGCGTGCTTCGTCGTTATCCGATTGTGTAGGTAAATTCTCCATTTCTTTTATTATGCTTTCATATTTGGCGATTGTTGCGTCTCCGTCGAGAAGTTTTTTCTCGTACATAATTTTCACCTGTTGCATTATTTGCACATAAGCATCGGTGGATTTATAATTATTTTTTGCCGCAATTTCATATTCTTTAATGATTTCAGAATGTTCGGCGGGGCGATAGTCCATCAAATCGCCTGCTTTGCGGAATGCTGTTTCGCCTTTCGACGGTTTGCCGAAAATTTCAAATCGCCTGTCGTATAACATAAGAATTGTATCGACATATTTTTGCTTCTGAACCTGGTCATTTTCCTTACCTGCCAAATGTTTCATAATGTTTATTCCATACAGATAAGTGTTTTGACTTGCGGTTGGGCAAACTCGCATTATTTCGCTGTACATGGTGTACGCTACCTGATAGTTTTCTGTTTTCATCTCTTCTTTTATAAAGTTAAGATTTTGAATACAGGTTACGCTGTCCTTTGCGTTTGCGCCGTATTTGCCTTGTGCCGATGCGCTTGTTGCCAATGCCAAAATTAAAATGGCTGTGCTTAGTGTAAATTTAATTGTTTTCATTGTAATACTTTTATTATGTGTTAATTAAATTGAAATTTCTGAAACCATATATCAAATATATTTATACCTATCGAAAATGTAACAAATGTTTCTTTAACAAGTCCGTTTTTGGTTGTTCCGCGTTGTCCTACTTCAAAGGCTGCGTTTATTTTCGAGCCAAATCGGCGTGTTAAAGGTATTCCTACACCGAAAAACAGGCTTTGTTCTTTTATATTTTGTCCGTTACAATTCATAAATGTACTTACATAACGTAATCCTGCCCGATAATTCCATCGTAGAAAGTTGTTTTTCATATTGTTAATTTTTGGCGTGTATTCAAATCCCACGTTGTAAATGTGGCTTTTGCCTGCGCTAAACGAATAATTATTCGATGTTCCGTCAAAATTAAATCCCTCCCAGTTCTGATAACTGTAATCTGCGCCTATCACAAGTTTGTCTGCTTTGCGCAGCGTAAAGCCTATGCCGAATGTTTCGGGCATAAAAATATCTTTAACCTGTGATGTAACTTTTCGTGCAGTATCGGTTGCTATATCGCTTACCGTGATTGTTGTCGTTTCTTTTCGCGAAGGCAATATTGTTTTTGGCTGATATATTGCTCCTAACGTTAAAAATGTTGTGTTGCTTAATCGTGTATGAAATTGCGCTCCGAAAGTAAATCCTATCTTGCTGATTTTTGTTTTACTGTCGGAAAAAATATTGCTAAAATCAGAAGATGTTGTATGTTCTGTTGAATAATAACGATTTATTGAGCCAAAATAATAGTGCATATTTACGCCAACCGAAAATTTTGAAAACAGTTTGTATCCTGCGCCCCAATGCAACTGGTTTATTCCGCCTTCGCCTGCGTAACTGTATTTAATATCACCTTGTTCATAAATCAAATTCGGGTCTGATTCTTTGCGTTCAATATCATAACCAATATCGCTTACCGGCGACAAACCTACATTAATGGTTAAATCGGGAGCAATTCTTAAACTAAAATCTACATAATCGAAATAGAAGGCATTAGCGCTTGTCGTGCCTGATAACGATTTCGAGTAAGTATTTTTTGAGCCGGCAGCAAAATCAAGCAACACCACAAGCGAATCCTGAATGCTTAATGCTGCGGGATTGTATGAGTTTATTCCTAACGGGTCGCGAACGCCGTAGGTAAGCCCGCCCATGCCTTTGTTGGCAACGCTTCCGGGACGATACATGTCGCCAATGCCGTATAAAGTGTATGGCGAGTATGTTCTTAAAGCATCACCATCTTTCTGTGCCAATGCCGTATTGGCTGACAGAATTGACATTGTTATTAAAACAATGAGTATTTTCTCGTTAATTTTCAACATTTAATATATAAATTTCGTTTTCAATAAATCTTCAAATGTCCAATTTGCAGACAGCAAAGATGCACTTTTTTATATTTATAACCAAAAAATATGCCAATTTTATAAATTCGCACAATATTTGTTTTTTTTATAAAATTATTAT
>JAITPP010000250.1 GCA_031289385.1 Prevotellaceae bacterium
AGTTTAGAAAGTTAGAAAGTTTGTCAAGTTAAAAAGTTTATAAAGATTTTTTTGTGCTTATTTTTGTGAACTTTGTGGGATATTAGATTTTTACACAAAACCATGCCACATAAAGTATAAAATACGGAATACTACTGAATACGGAATACTAAATACCAAATACCAAATACTAAATACCAAATACCAAATACCTGTTTTTTCCCAAAGAGTTTTTTTATATAAAATTTTTCTTTACTTTTGTATGCAGCAAATGATTTAAAAAATCTAAAATATGTAAAAAAACACAAACAAAATATTAAATTTTATCAATAAAATCAAAGAAATACAATGAAAAAGTTATTATTAATTGTTACTATGGCAGTGTTTGCCGTAACAGTAAAAGGACAAAATTTTCCAATTCCCGTCGATAAAGATGTGAGAATAGGCAAATTAGAAAGCGGACTTACTTATTATGTTCGCGCAAATGCAAAACCCGAAAAGCAGGCAGAATTTTATATTTTGCATGATGTGGGAGCTATACAGGAAGATGATAATCAACAAGGCTTGGCTCACTTTCTGGAACACATGGCGTTTAACGGAACGGCAAATCTTCCCGACAAAAAACTTATAAGTTGGTGCGAGTCGGTAGGAATTAAGTTCGGGCAAAACTTAAATGCAGGTACAAGTATGGAACAAACTGTTTACAATGTTTCGGCTGTACCGCTTGATAAACCTGAAAATATTGATACTTGTTTGCTTATTCTTCACGATTGGTCACAGTTTATTGCCCTCAAAGGCGAAGAAATCGACAAAGAAAGAGGCGTAATTCTCGAAGAAAAACGCACAAGAAACACAGCCAGCTGGCGAATGATGGAGAAAGGAAATCCTTATCTTTACGGTGATACTAAATATTCAAAACGTAATGTTATAGGAACAGACGAAATTCTAAAAAATTTCACTTACGATGATATTCGCAATTTTTATCATCGCTGGTATCGTCCCGATTTGCAATGCGTTGTGGTAATCGGCGATTTTGACGCAGATATGGTTGTTGAAAAAATAAAAACAATTTTTGCCGATGTGAAGGCTGTTGAAAATCCTGAGACAAAGGCTGTTATTCCACTTCCGAAAAATGTTGAGCCTGTTGCAGGAGTAAATACCGATCCCGAATATACAAGCACAGATATTACAATATATGTCAAACACAATCCCACACCGAAAGAAATCAACAACACAATGCCTGTTTACCAAATGGATATAATTAAATCGTTAATAAACAGAATGTCAAGTACACGTTTACGCGAAATAACACAAAAACCAAATGCGCCATTCATTTCGGGTTATTCAGGAGGATACAGAATGACAACTACTTGCGATGCAGTTGTAATGTCGGCAATGGCACGCGAAGGCGAATCGCTGAAAGCGCTCGAAGCAGTGTACAGCGAACTTGAAAAGGTACGCCGCTTTGGATTTACCGTCAGCGAATTTGAAATTGCAAAAGCAAACTATCTGAAAATGAACGAAACCGACTACAACAACAGAAACGATCGCCGCCACCGAGAATATGTTTATGAATATCTTAACAATTTCAGATTTAACGCAGCAATTCCCGATGCCGAAACAGATTATAATATGACAAAAACAATGTTGTCGAACATTAATATAAACACAATAAATACAATAGCAAAACAATTAATAACATTAGAAAATCAAATAGTTTTAGTAAAAGCACCCGAAAAAGAAGGAACATATCCCACCGAAGCCGAAGTTAAAACAGTGATTGAAAAAGTACGCGCAGCCGAACTCGAAGCATATCAGGATAATGCTGTAAACGAACCGCTTATCCCCGAAGGCACGGAGTTGAAAGGCTCGACTGTTAAAAAAGAAGAAACCGATAAATTAGGCGCAACCGTTTGGACTTTGGAAAACGGAGTAAAAATCGTTGTAAAACAAACGGATTTTAAAGCCGAAGAACTGGTAATTTCAATATCATCGCGCGACGGCTCGTCAAATGTTTCAAACGATGATTACAATACCGCATCGTATATGGCATCGATAATGATGCGCTCGGGAATAGGAAATCTTAACTCCGTTGATTTGACAAAACAGTTAGCCGGAAAAACAACATACATTCGCATTAACCTTTCGGATTACAACACGGTAATGTCGGCAGGCGGCTCGCCAAAAGATATAGAAACCATTTTACAACTTATATATCTGAACTTTACGCATCCGCGCTGGAACGAAGACGATTTTAATGTTTTTGTTGATAATTACAAATCGCAACTGAAAAATATGGAAACCGAGCCGAGTTATATCTTTTCAAAAGAACGTCAGAAAACTATGTATAACAACAATCCGCGCCGTCAGATAATTTCGAGCGAAGTAATTGATAATCTTAAATTTGAACGGCTGCCCGCTATACATAAACAATTTTTCGACAACGCAGCAAACTTCACATTTGCATTTGTGGGAAATATCGAGCCAACGGTATTGAAACCGCTTGTTGAAAAGTACATAGGCTCAATACCTGCTGTTTCCAACAAAATAACAAAATGGAAAGATGACGGAATAATTCCTGTTCGCGGCGGAAAAGAAAATATATTTGAAACAAAAATGCAAACGCCAAAAACCACTGTTGCATATACTTGGACAGGCGATATCGAAAATACTCTCGAAAACAGAATAACGATAGATGCTTTGGCTCAGATTTTACGGATACGATATACCGAAGTAATTCGTGAAGAAAAAGGCGGAAGTTACGGCGTTGGCGTTTCTGGAAATTTGCTCAGAGAACCCAAAGAAATTTATTCGTTAAATGTATCGTTTGATTCGGACAGAGAAAAAGTAGAAAAATTAGGATTATTGGATGATGTTACCAACGAATTTAAGAAAATTGCCGAAAATGCGCCATCAGCCGAAGATTTAGGCAAGATAAAAGAATTTATGATAAAGCAACGTAAAGATAATCTGAAAATAAACAATACGTGGTTAAGTTATCTGATATCGTTACATGTTTTGAATGTTGATGTTACAAGCGATTATGAAAAGTTTTTAGATGAATTAAGCGTTGAAAAAATTCAAAAACTTGCAGCAAAAATTCTTAATGATAATAATCGTATTCGCGTGATAATGAATAATAAAGAAGAATAAAAAAATTCAGGGACAACGTATTAAAATAATTTTAATGCGTTGTCTCTACATTTGCAATTGGAACAATTGAACATGAACAGCAATAATTATGAAACATTTTATAAAACCTGATTTATTTACAACAATAGTGAGTATTGTGTGTATTGTAGGTATAGTATTCTTAATTATGACAATAGAGCCTGCTTTGCTCTCGTATGCCATAATATTGTTCATTATTTTTGTGACGGCATATTTCGTAATTAAAATGCCTATATATAGTTATGTAGATAAAGATAAAATAATAATTAAGCAATTGGTAGGAGGCAAAACATTTAATCGCGATAGCATTTATACGCAAAAAATTTCATACAAAGATTTGAAAGGAACTATACGATTGTTTGGTTCAGGAGGTTTTTGTGGATATATTGGTTGGTTTAGCAATTCTACCTTAGGAAAATTTTATATGATTGCCTCAAACAAAAAAGATTTATTGCTAATAACAACGGTATCAGGCAAAAAGTATGTGATAAATTGTCCATTGTAATAACATATTTTTATGTGATAACAAAAAAGACTGTTGTATGTACATACAACAGTCTTTTATTTTAAATTACTCTATTCGCTCAAACGAGAGCAGCAAATTAATATTTATAATGTTCTGTTTTATAAGGTCCTTCAACCGAAACGCCAATATATTCCGCTTGCTTTTGCGATAATGTTGTAAGATTTACGCCAAGTTGTTCGAGATGCAGGCGAGCCACTTCTTCGTCAAGTTTTTTTGGAAGACGATATACATCAATATCTAAATTATTTGCCCATAATTCTAATTGGGCAAGCGTTTGATTTGCAAATGAATTACTCATTACAAACGAAGGATGTCCCGTAGCGCAGCCAAGATTTACCAATCGCCCTTCTGCCAAAAGAAAAATTGAATGTCCATCAGCAAAAAGATATTTATCAACCTGAGGTTTTATCTGAATTTTCTTTACCGACTTATCGTCTTCGAGTTGCTGCACTTGAATTTCATTGTCAAAATGCCCGATATTGCAGACAATTGCTTGATCTTTCATCTTTTTAAGATGTTCGTATGTGATAATACCGCAATTTCCTGTTGCCGTAACGTAAATATTTCCTTCGTCGAGCGATTGTTCAATTGTCTTTACTTCAAAGCCTTCCATTGCTGCCTGCAATGCACAAATAGGGTCAATTTCGGTAATAATTACACGAGCGCCGTAAGCACGCATCGAGCGAGCGCAACCTTTGCCGACATCGCCGTATCCGCATACTACAACAACTTTTCCTGCTATCATAACATCGGTAGCGCGTTTAATTCCGTCGGCAAGCGACTCGCGGCAGCCGTACAGATTATCGAATTTACTTTTTGTTACCGAATCGTTTACATTTATTGCGGGAACAAGCAATTTGCCAGCCTCTTTCATCTGATATAAACGGTGTACGCCTGTGGTTGTTTCTTCCGAAACGCCCTTCCACTCTTTTACAGCGCGATGCCATTTATCCGAATCTTCGGCAAGAATTGTTTTAAGCGTTTCGTTTATGATTTTTTCTTCGCGAATATTTGTAGGAATATCAAGTATCGAGGCGTTTGTTTCGGCTTCAAAGCCTTTGTGAATAAGCAAAGTAGCATCGCCGCCATCATCAACAATCAGATTTACGCTTTTGTTGTCGGGAAAACTTAATGCCATTGCCGTACACCACCAATACTCTTCGAGCGACTCGCCTTTCCAAGCAAACACAGGGATTCCTGCGGCTGCAATTGCTGCGGCGGCATGATTTTGCGTAGAAAAAATATTGCAACTGCACCAACGCACATCTGCGCCAAGTTCGGCAAGCGTTTCGATAAGCACGGCGGTTTGAATTGTCATGTGCAGCGAACCCATTATTCGTGCGCCTTTCAAAGGTTTTTGCGATGAATGTTTTTTGCGTATCGCCATCAATCCGGGCATTTCTTTTTCTGCTATTTCAATTTCTTTGCGTCCCCAATCGGCAAGCGCAATGTCAGCAACTTTGTACTTAATGGAATTGTCTATAAACATAATTAATTTATTATTTATTATTTATTATTTAATTTGGAATTTTTCGGGTGCAAAGATAAGAAATAATTGTTAATCTGTAATCATTTGCAGCAAATGACTGAAAATAAAAGATATTTAGTTGTGGATGTTTTGTGAAAACTATGTATATTTTCAAAAAAATATCATGGTGAAATACCATGAATACATTTAATAATTTTAAATTTAAAATATGAAAAAGTATTGTTTATTGTTTTTGATGTTTACTTTTTACTACATGACAAAAAATTATATTTTATTATATAATAATTTCATTATCAATAATATATAATGTTTTTTATCTTTGCAAAGTCTTTGA